>JAJEBJ010000237.1 GCA_022822575.1 Alphaproteobacteria bacterium
CGGCATCTCTCCCAGCAGTCTGGGGACCGTCGTTAATCTCCAGCGTCGCCGGGGTCAACGCCCGCTTGAAGACGTGTGTGCCGGCTTCTAACGTGTGCGCCTTCTATCTGCCGGGGGGCGGCGTGAGCGAGGACATCGAGCGATTTCGCGAGGAGGTGCGTGCTTTCATCCGCGAAGCGCTCCCCGACGACCTCAGGCGCAAGGTGAGGCGCGAACACGCCGGCTTCACGCCCGCCGACACCAGTCGCTGGATGCGCATCCTCCACGAGCGCGGCTGGAGTTGTCCTTCCTGGCCTGTCGAACACGGCGGCCCCGGCTGGTCCTTCGAGCAGCAGTATGTCTTCGAAAGGGAGCTGGCTCTCAACGATGCACCGCACGTCAGTGTCTTTTCTGCCGGCATGGTGGGCCCGGCGTTGATCGAGTTCGGCACGGAAGATCAGAAGGAGCGGTTTCTGCCCGGCCTCGCCAACGGCGATATCATTCTCTGCCAGGGGTACTCCGAACCGGATGCGGGATCGGACCTGGCATCACTGAAGTGCCGGGCAGACCGTGATGGCGATGACTATGTCATCAACGGATCCAAGATCTGGACCAGCGACGCCACCTGGGCCAATTGGATGTTCGGCCTCTTCAGAACGGACTCGTCCGGACGCAAGCAGCATGGCATCACGCTGCTCCTTGTCGACATGGCCACACCGGGGATCTCCGTGCGACCGATCCCCACGTTCGAGGGGGGCGAGGAACTCAACCAGGTGTTCTTCGAGAATGTCCGGGTTCCGGGTGCCAACCGTCTCGGGCCGGAACACGAAGGATGGTCGATCGGCAAGTACATTCTCAGCCTCGAGCGGTTCGGGTCTGCCGAAGTCAGCCGGACCATGGCCATGCTGGACCGCCTCAGGGAAATTGCCGCCCGCGAACCCTTGCGCGACGGTTACCTCATCGATGATGCCGACTTTTCCAAGAAGCTGGTGCGTGCCGGGATTGCCTTGCGCCAGGTCGAATTGACGGAGCGGCGCCTCCTCTTCGGTGCGGATGACCTGGGCGTCGAGGCGTCGCTCCTCAAGATCAAGGGCACCGAGGTCCAGCAGCAGGTCATCTCTCTCATGGTCGAGGCTCTCGGTCCCTATGGCCAGCTGGATCCAGAGGACATGTCCGCACGCGACAATGCGCCGTTGCCTGACGCGGCGCATCATGCCGGGAAGGTGTGCTTCAATCTGCGCAAGTCGACGATCTGGGGCGGATCGAGCGAGATCCTCAGGAACATCATCGCCAGGAGCGTTCTGGAACTGCGGTCATGACCGAAGGCCTCACCGACGACCAGAAGACGTTCGCAGACAGCCTGGACCGGCTGCTCACCGACGCCCTGCCCTTCGCCCGCCGCCAGGCGGCCGTGGCGACACCCGGAGGCTTTGACGAGGAAATCTGGCAACAGCTTGCCGACCTCGGGTGCATGGCGGCCGCTTTTCCCGAGGAACATGGCGGACTGGGCGGCGGGCCGGAAGAACTCATGATCATTGGCGAGAAGTTCGGCCGCCACCTGGTGACCGGACCCTTTCTTGCCAGCGTCGTTCTGGGTGGCCATGCCGTGCTGTTCGCCGATTCCGATGCATGGAAAGCCAGGGTATTGCCCGGCGTCGCCGGGGGAACCAAGAAGCTGGCGCTCGCCTGGGTGGAACGCCAAGCGCGCCACGACCTCCATGACGTCGCGACGAGCGTGAGGGCTGCGAATGGCGGCTGGGTGCTGTCGGGCCGCAAGGATGTTGTTCCCGGCGGTGCGCAAGCCGATGTCATCGTCGTCTCGGCACGCGCTTCAGGCGACCGGCGGGACCGTGACGGTATCGTCCTCGTTGCCGTACCGGCTGATGCCCCAGGGGTCGTCCGGCTGGACGAGCGGGCTCATGACGGCAACCGGGTGTCAACGATCCTCCTCGACGGTGTCGAGGTTGATGAAACTCAGATTCTGACGACACCCGATCAGGGCCTTGCAGTCCTCGAACGCGTGATCGACCATGCCATTGCGTTTGTCTGCGCCGATGCCGCCGGATCCATGTGGCAGGTCTTCGAGACCACCCTGGAGTATCTCAAGACCCGGCGGCAGTTCGACCGGACACTGGGGTCGTTCCAGGCGCTCCAGCATCGCCTGGTGGATCTCTACATCGACTGTGAGCTTTCCTGGTCGATGGTTCTCGACGCAACGCAGGCCCTTAACACACCGCAACGACGCCAGGCCGTGTCATCGGCCAAGGTCGCGGTCGGCGAATCGGCACGGCGGGTGGCCGAGGAGGGCGTTCAGCTCCATGGCGGTATCGGCATGACCATGGACGTACCCGTCGGACATCATCTCAAACGTGCCGTGGTGATGAACGCCTCGTTCGGCGATGCGGACCATCACCTCGGCCTTCTCGCCTCGTCACCAGTTTCCCGGGAGTCAAGCCATGTCTGAAGCCGTCAGGACCGAGCGTCGCGGAAAGGTACTCGAAGTCACCCTCGACCGGCCACCTGTCAATGCCATCGATGCAAGGACATCGATGGAACTCTACCAGGCCTTCCGCACCCTGCAGGATGACGACGGGCTCATGGTCGGCATCGTTACCGGCGCGGGTGAGCGCTGCTTTTCCGCCGGATGGGACCTCAAGGCCGTGGCCGCAGTCGACCGGCTCGACGAGATCGAAGGCGATGAATCGCCGGGCGGGTTTGCCGGACTGACGGAATTCTGGGATCTCCACAAGCCGGTCATCGGCGCCGTCAATGGCGTCGCCATCGGTGGTGGTTTCGAACTCGCCCTCTCGACGGACATCATGCTGGCCGCCGATCATGCCGAGTTCTGGTTGCCTGAGATGCAGCGCGGTTTCCTGGCGAGCGCCGGTGCCATCCAGCGCCTCCCCCGGCGCATCCCCTACAACGTCGCCATGGACCTCTTCCTGACCGGGCGCCACATGGATGCCGCGGAAGCGAAACACTGGGGCCTGGTGAGCGAAGTCCTGCCGGCAGAAGACCTGATGACGCGGGCTCGCGAACTGGCAGACCAACTCAGCGAGTCGGCGCCCCTGGCGCTTCAGGGCCTCAAGGCGATCATGCCGGTCGTCATGCCGCTCACCCTCGAGGATGCCATGCAGAGGACGAAGACCGGCAACTCCGGTGTCGACGTCTACGAGAGGATGATGCTCTCCGAGGACGCCATCGAGGGACCGCGCGCCTTCGCCGAGAAACGCAAGCCCCAATGGAAGGGACGCTGACCCGGTCTTGTTGGCAGGTTCGGTCCTGGAGTAAGGTCGCGCCCCTGCGGAGAGGTGCCGGAGTGGTTGAACGGGGCGGTCTCGAAAACCGTTGTGCGCCTTGCGTACCGAGGGTTCGAATCCCTCCCTCTCCGCCAGCCCGTCCACTGTGAACGGGCCGTGTCCGACAGGTCCTTGATCTTCCTTCAAGTTCTCAATGGATCATGCACACACGGCGCTGCCGCTGGCGTGCCAGGATACGGACTTTTCCGCGCCCGTCTCTCCGGCACTCTCCAGTGATCCCGTAAAGAGCCTTCAATCGCGGGGCTGGGGTGTGTTGCTGTGAAAGGCGATTATTTCCTGATACCGGGCATATCAAAGCCGATGGCCGTAACGGCGTCGATAAGTCCTGTCTCTTGTGGCGGTGTCAGTTTGACCAGCGGGGGGCGAACCCGGTGCCAGTCCGGGTCCTCCGAATAGTGTGCGATCAGTTTTTTCAAGGATGGGATCATGGGAAAGCCCTGAACGACGGTCCGTGTTTCACTGATGCCCGCTTGCAGGGCCTCTGCCTCGTCGGATTGCCAGTTGGCATACACATTGTGAATGGCAGCCGGGTTGACGTTTGCAGTCGCGGAGATACACCCCGTGCCACCGAGACGCATGTTTTCGAACAAGAGGGCTTCGGTGCCACAAAAGACGTGGAAATCCGGATACTCGCGCAACATGTTGGCCAGGTTCTCCGGGTCGCCGGAACTGTCCTTGATGCCAATCACCGTATCTGGATAGTCCCTGATCAATCGACCGATCAAGTCGATGCCGAAGGGGACCTGCGACATGGCCGGAAAATGATAGAGATAGATCTTTAGGTTCGTATCGCCCACGCGTTCAATGACTTCTGCGAAACTGGCATAGATGCCATCATCGCTGACGTTCTTGTAATAGAAGGGTGGCAACATCAGGGTGCCGCCCACGCCCTTCTCTACGGCATGTCGGGTCAGTTTGACGGTATCGGTCAGCGCCGCGCAACCGGTACCGGGCATCATGGTCTTGGGGTCAATCCCCTTGTCGATCAAGGCATCCATGATTTCCATGCGCTCTTCGACCGACAGGGACGTGCCTTCCGAATTCGTCCCAAAGATCGCAAGCTGGCAATTCTGTGACAGCAGCCAATTGCAGTGCCGCGCAAGCCGGTCGATATCAGGAGAAAGGTCGGCCTTGAATGGCGTGACAACAGGCGACAACAGGCCTGAAAACGGTTTTTCTGTCATGGAACTCTCCTGCAGATTCCTGGCTTCAGAAGCCGTAAGGGCGTGATGGGTTATCGGCCAGGATGTTTCGGCGCAGCATTTCGTCCGGTGCCCAGGTCATGATCTGATCCATCAAGGCTCCCGTCGTTTGGCATGGTGCTACCACCACCAGTGCTTGCATGTGTCGTACCACGAAGGTGAGGAGCTTGAATGACATCACTCGGCATCATCTGGGACCTTTCCGACCTTCCCCGCCTCCCTCCTGAGCCCGGTCGAGGGGCGTGAGGCATGCGGAGGTCACGATGCCGCCTGCAAGCATGGTCCAAGTCTCATCACCGCTGGAACCGGCAACCGAGTTCTCGATTCAGCCGGCGCCTCACCCGAAGGTCCGTACCGGTTCACCCAGCACTGACATGTCCGGCTCAACACCCAGACCCGACTTCTCGTTGGGTTGGAGAAAGCCGTCGACAACCTCGGGCGCCTCTTCGTCGTAGCGCATGTCGGAAAAGTAGGAGGAGACGTAGGTCGCGGCGAAGGTGGCGTCCGGTGTCGAGACCGACATGTGCGCCTGGGCCGCCGCGGAGAGGTCCGCTCCCCAGGCATCGTCCACGGTCATGAACTTGCCCGCTGCGGTGCACACGTCCCGGATGAGACGCATGCCCGTGATGCCGCCGACCCGGGTGATCTTGCAGCCGATGCCCTCGAAGCAGTTGTCGGCAAGTCCCCGCAGCAGCACCTGGATGTCGGTCATGCATTCATCCAGGATCATGGGCTGGCGCACCTGCTGGCGAATGGAGAGGCACTCGTCATAGGTCAGGCAAGGCTGCTCGATGTAGAAGTCGACGTCCTCGGTCAGCCTGAGGACGCGCAGCGCCTCGTGGGTCTTCCAGGCCTTGTTGGCGTCCACCACGAGGGTTTCACCCGGCTGGATGCAGGCACCCGCCATGCGTATACGCGCGATGTCCTGTTCGAAGTTGCTGCCCCGCCCCGCCTTGACCTGGAAGTGGGTGAAGCCCTCGGCGCGGTACTGCGACATGCGTTGCTTCACGATCTCGGGCGGACCCATCTCGATCTCGGGATAGGCCCGGGCCTTCTGCTGCATGCGACCGCCGATCAGATGGTAGAGAGGCCGGCGGTAGGCCTTGCCGACAATGTCCCAACAGGCAATGTCGATGGCCGACTTCGCGTACTCGCCGCCCATCAGCCATCGGTTCATCGTGGCGTTGATGCGATCTGTCTGGGTTGGATCCTCTCCGATCAGCCCCGGCGCCATCTCCTCGATTGCCGCGCGCACCCCCAGCGCATGTTCGGGCTGGTAGGTCGAGGCGATGGGGCAGACCTCGCCCCATCCGACGAGGCCCGCGTCCGTTTCAAGCCGCACGATGGTATCGTCCAGTGATTCGTAGGTCCTGTTGGGGTAGCGCTTGGGCTTCTCGAGCGGAATGTCGAACTGAAACATGTCAATCCGCGATATCTTCATCTGACGCCTCCGTCATTCGGGCGGGAAGAGAACGAGTTTGCCGACAAAGAACCCTCCCCGCGCCTTTCAACCGGACACAGTTGACTCACGAAGCATGAGGCCCTATCTCGTGTCTCATGCGGATTGGTCTGCGACATCTTTCGGCGTCGACGCTGGACTGGCTGAAGGCGGCAGTCACGGTTGAAGGCAGCACGCGGGCGTCCCTGGCGCGGGGTTTGTGCGAACGCGAGGACTGGCGCAACGCGCGGGGCGAGCTGTGCCTGGCCTCGGCGCGCTCGGCCTTGCCCGGTCTGGCCTCGGCTCTCGATCTGAGCCTTCCGGCGCCGCGGCATCGGCGTCCTCGCGCCCTGGATGCCGGCGCCGTCGAGCGGGGCTATCCCGACACGCCGCTCACCTGTGACCTGGAGGATCTCGGTGAGGTCACGGTGACGCCGGTCGGCGACGGCGAGGACAGGCGCCTGGCGCGCTCGATGATGGCGACATGGCATCCCGAGGGCGAGGCGCGCTGTCCCGGCGCCCGGCTGAGCTACTGGATCGTCTCGTCGCGCCACGGCCGTCTCGGCGGTCTGGTGTTCTGCGCCGCCAGCTGGCACCAGAAGGCGCGCGACCGCTTCATCGGCTGGTCCCCAGGCGCGCGCGCCGCCCATCTCGCCGAGATCGTCAACAACGACCGCTTCCTGGTGCTGCCGTCGGTGAGGGTGAAGGGATTGGCCAGCCGTGTCCTGACCCTGGCCTGTGCGCGGCTGGCCGCCGACTGGCAGGAGAAGTACGGCGTGACGCCGCTGCTGGCCTATACCTACGTCGGCCCCGACCACACGGGCACGTGCTACCGGGCGGCGGGCTGGCATCGCTGCCGGGACACGACATCGGGCACGCCTCCCGGGGCCGACGGCCAGGGTGCGCGGCGCGCCGTGTGGATGAAGCCGCTGGCGGCCGGCTGGCGTCAGGTGCTGTGCCGGGAGCCCAGGCGCGTCATGGGTCAGGCGGGCCATCACGTCAACGATGACGAGACCGACTGGGCGCGCCTGGAGTACTCCCGTTCGAGCCACGGCGATCACCGCGTGCGCGAGCGCCTTGTCACCATGGGCCGCGCGTGGAACGATCGTCCCGGCGAGGCGTTGCCGGTGATCTTCCCCACCGAGGCGCAGCAGAGGGCGGCCTACCGCCTGTTGTCGAACCCGCAGGTGACGATGGATCACATTCTCGAGGGACACCAGGAAGCGCTGGTCGAACGCTGCCGCGGGCAGCGTCTGATCCTGGCCGTGCAGGACACGACGTTCCTCGACTACGACGGCCTGGAGAAGACCGGCGGTCTGGTTCCCATCGGCGGCGGCGGTTCGGGCAGCGGCGGTCTTGGCGCCCATGCCGGGGTCGCCTTCACCGAGGGCGGCTGCGCCCTGGGACTGTTCCATCTCGACGCCGACTTCCGCCTCAAGCCGGGAGCGCGAGACAAGGAGAGCCGGCGCTGGCTGGAGGGCTTCGACCACGCCGTGGAACTGGCCGATGCCTGTCCGGCGACACGGGTGCTGGTGATCTGCGACCGCGAGGGCGATCACTGGGACCTCCTGGCCCGGGGTGCGGCCTCGAAGACGGTCGGCCTGCTGGTGCGCGCCAGTCGCTCGACACGCCGCCGCGTCGTCACCGCGACGGGCGGCCTGCGGGACCTGTGGGAGCACATGGTCGATGAACCGTGCATCGCTCACCGGAGCATCGACATCGCCGCCTGCGGCGGGCCGCGCCGCCGCAAGGCGCGCCGGGGCGTCCGCCTCGAGGTGCGCGCCGCGGCGGTCGAGCTTGCCGCACCGCAGAAGAAGCCCCGGGGAACTCCGGCGCTTCCCGTGGTGGCCGTCAGCGTCACGGAACCAGCACCGCCGCCGGACCGGGATCCTCTCGACTGGATGCTGCTCACCACCCAGGGCGAGGCCACCGCGGCCGATGCCCTCGAGACCGTCGCGCGCTACGAGAGGCGCTGGCTGATCGAGGAGTTCTTCAGGGCCCTCAAGGTCGGCACCAGGATCGAGGACCGCCGCCTCGACGAGGCCGACGACCTCAGAAAGTGCCTCGCCTTCGACGCCATCACCGCGTGCCGGGTCATGACCATCGAACGTCTCGCCCGCAGCCAGGGCGACACCCCGGCCAGCCGCATCGTCGATCGCGACGAGATCACCGTCGTCACACTTCACAGGGCCTACCACCAGCGCAAGCCCCGCGCCCCGCCCGATCCGGAGCCGACCATCGAAGCCTTCGCCGTCGACGTCGCCCGCATGGCCGGCTTCATCCCGAGAAAGCGCCAGCCCCTGCCGGGAACCGAGAAAATCTGGCAGGGATACAGAATCCTCCTCAACTTCGTCGAAAACTACAGACTCATGAGGAACATGAATATGCTCAAAAATCATGACTCAACCGTGTCCGGTTGAAAG
>JAJEBJ010000109.1 GCA_022822575.1 Alphaproteobacteria bacterium
GAACGCGGCCCGCACCATACGGCGTCGGAGACAGGCGCTGCTGCACGGGGAGGTTGCCGCATCGGACGGGCCTGCGAACCGTGAAACGGATCGGTGGGCCGCATGAATGTGACTCTCCGATATATGTCGCCTATGTGGACAGCCTGGATTCACTGGCGGGCGGATGAGTGCCATGATACCGCCCCCTCGGCGTGCCAGGTTTCTCACCGGACCACTCCGGGTATGAAGGAGACGGGTAAGCTTGCGCAAAGTCTTGCTGATAGCGGCGGTGCTCGTGGTGGTGGCGCTCGCCGCCGGGACCGTGTGGCTCCTGACACGCGATCTCGAACGGTACCGTGGCGAGGTCGAGAAACAACTGGAGACGCTGACCGGCCGTGACGTGACGGTTTCCGGCGACCTCTCCCTGTCGCTCGTTCCCGATCTCAAGGTGGCCCTGAGCGATGTCACCATCGGTGATGCGGATGCTCCCTGGCTCAGCTTGCCGGAGGTCCACGCGGTCGTTTCCCTGACGTCGCTCATGTCCCTCGATCTCGCTGTCGAGAGGATCAGGTTGGTCGGACCGGTCCTCACCATCGGCGGACCCGGCATGGCTGCTTCCCTCTCCGCCGGCGGGACGGCTTCTCCCCCGGCAGTCAGGATCGACGCCGTCGAGATCGTCGATGCCACGGTGACCTGGCACAGCGAACTCCAAGGGACCCGCGTGTTCGAGGGCCTCGATCTTGCCATGGAGTCCAAGGGTGTGGATGGCCCCTTCGAGATTACCGGCAGTCTTTCGGGCGAGGCCGGGGGGTGGTCTCTCGACGCCGCCCTTGGACGACTGACCCGACGGTCTCTTCCTGTGAGCCTCGCGATCGTATCCGACGACGGCACCTCTCTGCGGGCGGCGGGGAGTGTCCGGGACTGGATGAACGACGCCGGGTTTGCCGGCACCGTGAGACTGGATGCCCCGGACCTCGGCAGACTGACCGGTCTTGACGGGGCTCAGGGGTTGCCGGCGTCGTTCGATGCCGTGATGGCGATCGGCACGGACACGGTCGAGATCAGCGATCTCGCATTGCAGCTCGATGACACGGTTGCCTTCGGCGCCATCGAATCGTCGGCAGGCAAGCTGGCGGTCCGCATGACCTCCAGCAGGCTTGATCTCGATCGCCTCGTGTCGTTGGCCCGGGAGATGAAGAGCGACCATCCGGCGCTCGCCTGGTTGCGCGGGCGCCGTGTCGCCATGGATGTCAAGGTCGAACATGCGCTCTACCGGAACCGGATGGCACGACAGGTCGAGGTGGTGGCGTCCGTGGCCGACGGCACGGTTGACATCAAACGTGCCGCCGCGCTCCTGCCGGGCAACACGCACGCCGTGGTGACCGGTGCCGCCACCATCAAGGGTGACGTGCCGATCTTTCGCGGTCCGGTCGATGTCACATCGAGTGATCTCAGGAGCACGCTGGCATGGCTCGGAGTGGACCTGGAGGGCGTTCCCCGGGACCGGCTGAGGACTGCCCGGTTGACGGCGCACTGCGAGGCGACACCGGGCTCCGCCGTTCTCTCCGGCATGGATCTTGTTCTCGATTCATCGCGCGTGACCGGGACACTCATCGGCCTCTTCGCCGGGAAGACAAGTTTCATTGCCGATCTCGGCATCGATGAACTGGCGCTCGATGCCTATCTTCCCGCCGGCTTGCCGGACACCCTTCCGGAAATGGACTGGACCGGGTTCGACATCGATGTCAGGAGCGAGATCGGAACTCTGGTCATGGGTGATGTCGTCGCCGCCGGGGTGTTTGTCGACGGCGCCCTGAGCCAGGGCACTCTGGAGTTTCGACGCCTGGAGGCGCGCGATGTCTCGGGTGCTGCCGTCAGGGCCAAGGGGTCGATTGAGCCGGCTCGCAGGGCCCTGGCGTTCGACGTCGAGATCGGAGCAGCCGACGTGGGCGCCATCGCGCGGGGGGCCGACATCGAATCGCCGGTCGACCTGCAGAAGTTGGGTCACGTGGACCTGTCGCTTGCCGCTGACGGGACATTCGACGGCCTCGACCTCGAAGGTGCGCTCGCAACTGCCGTCGCGGACTTCGCTGTCGAAGGCCACCTCCGCCAGCCGCTCGCCGAACCGTCGTTTCGTGGCAACGTCAACGTCGAGGGTCGAAGCCTTGCGGCGGCGACCGGGGTTGCAGGGCTCGATCTGCCGGCAGCGCAGCGTGATTCCTTCAAGCTGTCTGCCGATGTCGACTGGACGCCCCTCGAGATGAACCTTGCCGTGGCCGCCGATGCCCTTGGGGCCACATTCGATGCCTATGGCCGCCTGCGCAACGCGGTTCTGGAAGAAGGCTTGGCGGTTCTCAAGCATGCCGATCCCGGCGCCCTGATGGACCGCTGGGGCATCGCCGTGAGTGCGGACCTGGAAGGGCCACTGGATATCGCCGTCAAGGCCAGCGGGTCGCTCGAAGAGGGAACTGTCGTGTTCGAGCGGGCCACCCTGGGACCGTCGTCGTTCCAGGGCGTGGCCGGGTGGTCGACCGCCGCCGAGCGGCCGGTGGTCGATCTTCGTCTCGCCGCGGACACGATCATGCTCGATGCCCTGGCGGGCCCGCTTGCCGGGGTCATCGATGACGTGGATGGACGCATCGACCTTGAGGCGGATCACCTCGTCGTCGGCGACGTGGCGCTCGAAGACGTTCTCCTGCGGTCCGGGGCCGAAGGCGGCGTCCTTCACCTCGAATCCCTGTCGGGATCCCTCTTCGGCGGATCCGTTCTCGTCTCCGGCACCGCCAGTCACGGGCTGCCCCACGAGTTGACCTACTCCCTTGCCCTCGAAGACGTTGAAGTCCGGCACGTCCTCTCTGCCCTGGCGGGGCGGGACACGCTCTCCGGCCGCATCCGTCTCGAGGTCGACGGAACGGCACGGGGCCTGACGGGTGAGGATCTCCTGCAGAGCCTTGCCGGTGAGGGACGGCTCTCGCTCCAGCGGGGCACGGTGGAGGGTTTCGACTTTCAGACGATGGCGGGTCTGCTGGCCGATGGCGGCGAGAGTGGCGTCATTGCCGACGAGATTTCGCGCTCCACCGGCGAGGGCACATCCGACATCATCACGGCCGGCGCGTCCTTCTCCGTGTCGAAGGGTGTCGCCCGTTCGGATGATCTTTCCGTCATCTTCAATGGCGCCGAAGGCGTCTATGAGCTCGAAGTCGACCTGCCGCGCCACTGGATCAATCTCGCGGGATCGGTGCAGTTGACCGGCAGCACCGGTCTTCCGGCGGTATCCATGACCTTCGCCGGTCCCCTGGACGAGACGGAGCTCGTCGTCGACACCAGGCTGCTGGAGACACATCTCGTCAGCGAACCCGTTCCCCTGCCGGAAGAAAAGCCACCCACGCCGCCCGAAGAGGTGGATGCCGGCGACGAGCTGGCAGCGGCTGAACCCGACGTGCCGGAGAGCGAAACCCCGGTCAATGAGCCGGAAGAGGATGACGGCTCACTGTTTCTCTGGGTCCTGGAAGAAGAGGATGACGGTACTGAATTGCCCGTGCCACAGCCGGTTGAAGCAGACGAGGGTGATGTGGACCTGCCGGAGAACGAGGAAAGCGGCAGCATTCTGCTCCTGCTGGACTGAGAGTGCTCTTGTCATTTGCCCTCAGCAGGTACGACAGTTTGCATCTGGACCAAGTTTCCGCCCGGTTGTGTTCGAACAACAACGAAACGCCCGACCTTGCGAAGCCGGGTGCTTGCCCTGCGTGAAGAACGACACGTCAGACGGCTTCGCCCGGCATCGTCAGGCTATGGCGTAGAGCTGCTCATGCTGATCAAGAATCGTGTTTCGGACGAAGTGGCACGTGCCCGCAGTGGCCACTCGAGTGTTCGCGTCTTCGCCTCGGTACCGGGGAGAAACCGGCAGACCACCTCTCGGAAATCGTGAGTAACCTGCGCCTTGCGCAATTGCCCATGACGATGAGCGGGCATCAATCCGACCGGCGAACCGTGATCTGGAACAGGAAGGGACAGCGTGACGCGGCACCATCATTTTCTGGTTTCACTCGCCAAAGGTACGCGAGGAAGAAGCTGCTGCGAAGAAGGCGCGCGAGGAAGCGGAGCGGCAGGGCGGTGGGAACGAGTGAGGCGTGTGACAACGAAGAACCTCCTACCCGGCCGGCGGTGAGGGTGCTTGTGCGGCGCCAGAGCCGCGAATCACGTCAAGGCTGGTGTCCCTTGACTGCAATATCGTGCTCTGAGGCGAGGTGATGGGCCCTCCGCGTGGCGGTATCGAGGAGAGAGACTGCTTCCGGGAGGAGCGGTGCTCACCGTAATGACGCCGGGTCGCGACGGAGGCGCGGAGATGGGCCTCGAATTCGGGAATCTGAAGTTGGGCTGGGAGCAAGCTGTACGCAGCCTTCGGCGGGGCGAATCAGGACTGTCGCGATGGCGCTTGGCCACCCAGTTGGTCGGGCGCTTCAGGATCCACGGCGGCAGCGGTCGCAGGCCATGGTCCGATGACCAATCAGCCCGGGCGGTTAATCGTGGGAACGCCCACGGCCCCCGCTGCCTCTGACAGCTTCCGGTCGAGCGTGGCCAACGGCAGTCTGCGCCGGCTTGCAACTTCCAGGTAGGAAGCATCGTAGACGCTCAGAGCATGTTCACGCGCCAGGCCCAGGACCAGGGACTCATCGTGACGACCGTCAGTCTCGATGCCAAGAGCCGCGCAGTCGGCAAGCGTCTCCGCCACGTGCTGTGCCGTGAGCCGTCCGCGGCGTTCGTTCATCAGCAGCGCATTGCGCAGTTCATACCACCAATTCGCCGGCGCCACGCCGCCGGCACTGACGACGCGGCGCATGGCTTCAGTTGCGACCGGCTCATCCTCGTCACTCAGAGACCACGCCAGGAACACCGAGCAATCCACCACGACGGACATCAGTAGCGGTGTCCCTCGTGGACCGATG
>JAJEBJ010000358.1 GCA_022822575.1 Alphaproteobacteria bacterium
CGGCATCGGGCGTGTAGTCCCGGGCGAGATTGGCGGCATCGACATCGATACGGATGAGCCGACCCGTGATGTCGAGAAAGTCGGGTTCCTTCCAGATGTCGGTCTCGGCGAGTTCGGTGCCGACGGCAATGACGACATCGGCGTCTTCGATGAGCGTATGGGCCAGCGGCGACGAGAGGCAGGCGCCGCAGTTGAGGGGGTGGGAATCGGGCAGGGCGCCCTTGCCGGCGATGGTGAGGAACACGGCGGCGCCAAGCCGCTCGGCGAGAGCCCGCAAGGGTTCGCCATGGTCGATCGTTCCGCCGCCGGCGATGATGACCGGTTGCCGGGCGCCCGAGGCGATGGAGGCCGCCTTCTCGACCGCTGCCGGATCGGGGGCCAGGGGACCGGTGATGGGCGAGGTCCTGACGGCGAATTCCGCCGTTTCGGCGATCTTGTCGATGGGAAGCTCGATGTAGCAGGGCCGGGGTCGGCCGGAGGCGAAGGTGGAAAATGCGCGATGCACGGCGCCAGGGATCTGGCGGCCGTCGAGAATGGTCTGCGCATTGGCAGTCAACGGCCGGATGGTCGCCAGTTGATCGGTGATTTCGTGGAGTCGGCCGCGGCCGGCGCCGAGGTCGGCGGACCCGTTGGTGCTGGCAATCACCAGCATCGGCTGGCTGTCGGCATAGGCGTTGCCCACGGCGGTTGCGATGTTGGTCACCCCGGGGCCGGTGATGACGCAGCATAGCGCCGGCTTGCCGGAAATCCTCGCGTGGCCGTCTGCCATGAAGCCGCCGCCCTGTTCGTGACGGAACAGCACGTGATGCATGCCGGAATCGACGATGCCTCGATAGTACTCCAGGGTATGGACTCCGGGCATGCCGAAGACCGTCTCGATCCCGTAGGCCCGGACCAGCTGCATCAGTGCCTGGCCTCGGGAAAGGTTGCCGCCTGCCATTGTCGATCTCCTTGAAGCGCACGAAACGGCGATGGTAGCCTCCCGCACACTTGACGGGAACGGGAAACCGCCATGGCCTCCAATCCTCTTCGCTGCCGCCGGTCGGAAGGCAGCACTCCTCAACTCACAGACTGGGGATGCAATTCCGAATACGGTGTCCTCACCGATGTACTGCTCGGGCCGGCTGACAACTCCCACTGGCTCCCGACAAGCTCCATCTCCCGGGCTACACTCAAGCGCGGGGATCGGTTCGATTCGCAACTGGCCATGAGACAGCACCGCGAGATGGTCGATGCCTACGAGGAAGCAGGTGTGAACGTGCACTGGCTGGAAGCCGACGGCGACCTTCCCTACCAGGTCTTCGCCAGGGATTCCTCCTTCATGACGCCCTATGGCGCCGTGGTCACCCAGATGGCCCAGTGGTGGCGGCGCGGCGAATACGGACCGGTCATCCGCTTCTACGTCGACAACGGCATTCCGATCTTCGACATGGTCACGGCGGGATCCTTCGAGGGCGGTGACTTCGACATCATCGAGCCGGGTTGCGTCCTCATCGGTTGGTGCGGCGAACGCACCCAGGAGCAGTCGGCTCACCAGGTGAGACAGTGGTTCGAGAAGGAGGGCTGGGAAGTCCGCGTGACACCGATCGCCGAACACTACGTCCACATCGATCTCATGGTTTGCATGCTGGCCGAGAAACTCTGCGCGGTCTGTCTCGACACGACCGAACCGGACACCGTCGACTGGCTGAAGGCGAAGGGGATCGAGATCGTGCCGGTGAACTATCCCGACACCATGGCGCTGGCCTGCAACGTGGTCTCCCTGGGCAACGACCGAGTCATTGCGCCGGCCCATGCCAGGGACCTGGTAGACCGTCTGAAGGCCCTCGGCTTTACCGTCTATGACCCCGACGTGGACTGTTTCACCCGCGGCGGCGGCGGTGTTCACTGCATGGCGCAGTCGCTGCGCCGCGAACCGGTTTGAGCGGAGACCATCGATGTCACGAACGGTCATGATCGTCACTGGCGGCAGTCGCGGAATCGGTGCAGAGATCGCCCGCCTGGCCGGCAGACGGGGCTATGACGTCGCGGTGAACTATGCCGCCTCCCGGGCTCGCGCCGAAGAGGTGGCGGAGTCGATCCGGGCCGCAGGCGGGCAGGCCGCAGCCATCCGTGCCGATGTGTCCCGGCCGGAAGACATCGAGTCCCTCTTCGAGGAGACCGACAGGCTGCTCGGTGCTCCGGCGGTGCTGGTCAACAACGCCGGAATCTCTGTCGAGACGCCGGTGGCTGATCACGAGATCGACACGGTCCGGCGGATCATCGACACCAACCTTCTCGGGCCGGCGCTGACCAGCCGCCAGGCGATCCGCCGCATGTCGACGAAGAGAGGCGGCAGCGGTGGCGTCATCGTCAACGTGTCGTCGATTTCCGGTGTCTACGGTGGACTACCCGGTGACGTCGTCTATGCGGCGACCAAGGGTGGACTCGATTCCTTCACCCTGGGCCTTGCCAAGGAAGTGGCGGGGGAGGGCATTCGCGTATGCTGTGTGCGTCCTGGCCTCATCAAGACCGAAATCTGGGATGATGGCATGGGGCAGGACGAGGTGACCGAACTCGGCAAGCGTGCCGTTCCGATCGGCCGTATCGGCGAGGTCGGTGACATCGCCACGGCGGTCCTGTGGATGTGTTCCGACGAGGCAGCCTACGTCACGGGCGCCATTCTCAATGTCAGCGGCGGTCGAGAAACGTTCGTGCGAGGCGGCTGATCGGGGTTTCCGGCCTATCTGCCGGTGAACCGGGGTTTGCGCTTTTCCGCAAAGGCGCGCGGGCCTTCCTTTGCATCGTCGCTGGCGAGCATGCGCGAGTAGATCGGCAGGCCGCCACCGCGCAGCGTGTGGAAGCAGTCGGGAATTGACATGTGCATGGTGTGGCGTACCGCCTCCTTGGTGGCCTGCAGCGCCAGCGGCCCGCCCTCGGCGAGATGATCCGCGGTTTCGCGGGCGCGGGCCATCAGCCTTTCGGGTTCCACGATCTCGTTCAGAAGTCCCCATTTGAGGGCCTCCTCGGCGCCCATGCGGCGGCCGCTGAGCAGGATGTCCATGGCGACCGAGTGGGGCAGGCGGCGGGGCAGGATCTGGATGGCGCCGGCATCGGCGATGAAACCCATGTGCACGTCGGGGATGAAGAAGGTGGCGTGGGGAACCGCGTACTGGATGTCGCTGGCCAGGGCGATTTCCCAGCCGCCGCCCACGGCGTATCCATTGATGGCGGCGATGACCGGCTTGTAGAGGTTCCACATCTCCGTGATGCCTGCAAAACCACCGTCGACCTCATCATCCTCACCGGTGTCACCGGCATCGAAGTCGCGGGCCGCTTCCTTGAGATCCCATCCCGGAGAAAAGAACTTGTCGCCGGCACCGGTGACGATACCCACAAGAAGATCGGGATCGTCGCGCAATGTCGCGAAGGCCCGGGAGAGGCCCGCCGTCACCTTCCGGCCGATGGCATTGGCTGGCGGATTGTCGATGGTGATTTCGAGGACCTTGCCCCGGCGTTCGCAATGCACCACGTCACTCATGGTTCAAGTCTCCGTTCCGGTCATTCTCATCATGCAGTCGGCAACCACCACGCCACCGCCCCTGGGCATGACGAGAAGCGGGTTGACGTCGAGTTCCACCAGACTCGCGGAGTGTCTGGTGGCGAAGGCGGCCACGGTCATGACGGCATCGACGAGCGCCTCCATGTCACCGGGAGGCGCTCCCCTGTAACCGTCGAGCAGGCGCGAGACCTTCAGGGATCCGATGGCCCGCTCAACGTCCTCGCGTTCGAGAGGCAGATGCAGGACGACTGAATCGTCGACAAGTTCGACGAAGGTGCCGCCGGCGCCAACGATCAGCACGTGCCCGAAGGTGTCGTCCCGTGTCACGCCGATAATCATCTCGGCGACGTGGCCGGTGACCATGGTTTCGACCAGAAGGTCTTTGACGCCGGTGCTCCGGGCGATGGCTTCGGCGGCCCGGGCGACCTCGTGGTGATCGGCGAGGTTGAGGGCGACGCCGCCAGCCTCGGTCTTGTGGGTGATGGTGGCTGACAGTGCCTTCACAACCACCGGATATCCGATATGCCCGGCAGCAGACGCGGCGGCTGCCGGGCGGGCGCACGCGCCGTTGGGAATCGTCAGCCCGGTCGCGGCGAGAAGCTGCTTGCCTTCCTGTTCGTCAAGGACCCGCTCCTCGCCGGCAAGGGGAACCGCCCCGGCAAGAGAGCGATCGCCGTGCCTCGCGCGGGTGAGGAATGCGCGCCGCCTGGTGCCGTAGATGCAGGTCCGCGCCAGGGAAAGCGTACCCGCCCTGATGCCCTGGGTCATGGCAATGCCGGCGTCGTGAAACTGCTTGCGGAGTGTGATGGAGGTGTTGTCGGGAAGTGACGAAGTGATGACGCCCGGAACGCCGTGCCGGAGCACCGACGTGTGGAAGGCGCGCATGGCCGCCGCCGCCCCGTCGTCCTGCGGGCGTGTGTCCTGCATCTGCTCGGTATCGGCGATCGTGTCGACCACCAGGAGTCCGGCGTCGACCCCCTGGCGAAGCAGCACGGGAAAGATGGCCTCCAGGATGTCCTGGCGGCCCCAGTTGGAGGTGTTGTAGTCGAGTGGGTTGGCGATGGTCGTAAAGGCCTGCATGTGACGCGCGATGTCGTCGTGCTGGCGCTGATCGAGTTCCGGCAATTCGATTCCAAGGGGCTCCACGATATCGGCGACGCACCCCGAATCGCCCCCTGAACACGTCATCACCGCAAGCCGGGGTCCTTCGGGAATGCCCGTCACCGACACCACCTTCGCGGTTTCCAGCAGGTCTTCCGGGGTCTCCACGCGGATGATGTTGAGCCGGTCGAAGAGCGCTTGATAGAACCTGTCATCACCGGCAAGGGACGCGGTGTGGCTCATGGCCATGGAAGCGCCCTTCCTGGAGACGCCGGATTTGAGCACGATGATCGGTTTGCCGGCCTCGAGGGCGCTGAGTGCAGCCCGGCTGAAGGCGGCAGCGTCGGGCAACGTCTCCATGAAGAGAGCGAACGAGGTGACTGCGGGATCGTCGACGAGAACCTCGATGTAGTCGGCAAAGTCGAGAACGGCCTGGTTGCCGCAGGAGATGACGTGGGAGAGCGGGGTGCCGCGCCGGCCGTTGGCGACGTTGATGCAGATGTTGCCGCTCTGCCCGATGAAGGCGCACCCCTTCGCGGTTCTCTCCCCCAGGGTGGGTGTCGCCATCGCCAGGGCGCCGTTGACGTAGTTGTTGAAGCCGTAGCAATTGGGTCCGATGACGGCGAGATTGCCTGCCCGTTGCCGAAGTTCCTGCTCCAGATCGAGGCCATCCCCGCCCACTTCCGCATAGCCCGCCGCATAGCAGACAGCACCTCCAGCCCCCATGTCGTCGAGCCGCGTAATCAGGTCATTGGTCATCTCCCGGTTGACTGCCAGGAAGACGACATCGGGTGGTGCGTCGAGTTCGTCGATGGACCCCAGGCACGGTTCACCGGCGATCGTCTGCCGCCGCGGATTGACGACGCGGACATCCCCGGCAAACCCCAGGTTCCGGGTCGCGGCAATGGTTGGCTCGAGGAAGGAACCGCCGATGTAGCAGATGCTGGCCGGATAGAGGGCGCGCCGCAGGTTGGCGTGACGGGCCGAACGGGACATGTCAGGCGGACTCGCAAGAGAACGGTTCGACTGGCATCGGGAACGGGTGATTCCTTGCGGTGGGGCGCCAGCCAAGAATGACGGCAAGACGCGCGGCGAGGCAATGCCCGCGTTCAGGGAATTGGCCTACCATTTGGACATGCGTCCCAGATCGCGGTCCATGTGATCGCGCAGGGCCGAATCGGTCAGCACCTGGGAGGTTCTCATGACCGTCACGAAGTCGCGCTGTTCGTCCATCGGCACCGGTGCACGCCGCGTCATGCGGTAGAGAGCGAAACCGCCGAGCAGCAACATGGATGTCGCCGGAAACCAGAAGTAGCCCGCCGGCCCGGCAAGCTGCATCATTGCGCCGGCGACAGTCGGTCCGAGGATACCGCCGATCCCGGCGGCGAGCAGCAGTCCGCTGGAGGCCGCCACCATTTGATCCGGCCTGAGATGATCGTTCGTGTGTGCGATCGAGAGCGAATAGAGCGGGGACAGGAAACACCCGACAACCGCCACGGCAATGATCTGGACCAGGGGCTCGGGACCGGCAAAGAGAGCCGCAAGACCGGCGGCGCCGCCGCATGTGAAAGCCACGATCGTCAGGATTTTCCGGCGATCGAAACGGTCGCTCAACCGGCCGATCGGCCAGATCAGGATCATGCCACCGACGATGGTGGCCGCCATGAAGAAGGAGACATTCTTCACATCCATGCCAAGGCCTGCGCCGTAGAGTGACGCCAGCCAGACAAGTGCTCCCTGGGTAGCGCCGTTGGTGAAGCAACCGGCGACCCCGAGTGGCGATGATTTCACCAGTTCGACGACACCGAGTCTGGCCGGATTCTCGAAGTGTGGCGCCGGGTACGTCGTGAGCGACACCGGCAATACGGCCAGGGAGATGAGAATGGAGGCGGTCATGAAGAGGACAGGGCCGGTGGGGTCCGCAACGTTGAGGAGCAGTGGGCCGATGGCCATCGAGCCGGACATGGCAATCATGTAGACACCAAGTAGCTGGCCACGTGTCTCGTTTGTCGACCGGTCGTTGAGCCAGCTCTCGGCGATGATGAAGAGGCCGATGGTGCAGAAGCCGGTGAGAAGGCGCAGCACGGCCCACACGGCGGCATCGACAAGAACAGCGTGACCCAGGGCCGAAATTGAGGCCAGCGAAGCCAGGGCGGTGAACACGCGAATGTGACCCACGCGCTCGACGAGTCGGGGCACCGCGAGGGCGCCGAAGACGAACCCGAAGTAGTAACTCGACATGATGATGCCGGTCACCAGGTCCGGAAATCCGGCCGACGGCGCTCGCAGGCCGAGGAGCGAGCCCTGGAGAGCGTTGCCGGACATCAGCAGGGAGATGCTGACGATGACCGCCCAGACACCGAAGATCGCTGCAATCACCGCGACAATCCCCGCGCAGATGAAGCTGCCGCCTATGCCCTATCGGAGCGCATGAATCCAGCCCGAAAATTCCGGTTTCCGACGCCAATGCCGCTGGCACCCGAGAGGGGTCGACGCCGCATCCGTCACAAGAGGAAATAGCGCCTGGAGAGGGCGACGTGACGGATGGGAGGGACATCGAGGAGATCACCGTCGGCATGGACTTCGAAAGTACCCGGGTCGACCTCGATGTGCGGCAGGGCATCATTGCGGACCATGTCCTTCTTGGAAAGATGCCGTGTTCCCGTTGCCGGCAGCAGTCTTCGGTCGAGGCCGAGCCTGGCATCGAGGCCGCTGTCGATGGCGAGGGGGTGGACGAAGAGGAACGAAACCCGGTCGGGAGCGCCTCCGCATGCCGGCCATGCCTCGCGATAGACGAGGGGTTCACTCATCGACACCGATGCCGCGGCCGTGCCGAATGGACTCCACACCTCGACGCCAGCCTTGAAGACCTGCTGTGCCTTGACGCCGAAGAACTCCGGACGCCACAGGACGATATCGGCGATCTTGCCGACCTCGATGCTGCCGATGTCCTCGGCAATGCCGAAGGTGATGGCAGGATTGATGGTCACCTTGGCGAGATAACGCAGGATCCGGGCATTGTCCGCATTGTCGAAGGGTTCATCGCCCAGCGGTCCCCGCCGGTCCTTCATCGCCGAGGCGAGACGCCACATGCCGGCGATGACATCCATCACGCGTCCCATCCCTTCGGCGTCGGAGCCGGCCATGGAGATGGCGCCAAGGTCATGCAGCACGTCTTCGGCGGCCATGGATTGGGGGCGCAGCCGGCTCTCGGCGAAGGCGACATCCTCCGGCACGTCTCCTCTCAGGGTGTGGCACAGCATCATCATGTCCATGTGCTCGCCCAGGGCATTGAGAGTGAAGGGATTGGTAGGCGAGGTGGAGGACGGCAGGCAATGGCGTTCTCCGTTGCAGCGGATGATGTCGGGCGCGTGTCCGCCACCGGCACCCTCGGTGTGGTACATGTGAATGGTGCGGCCGGCGATCGCCTCCATCGTGGTCTCGTAGAACCCCGATTCGTTCATCGAGTCGGTGTGCAGCTGGACCTGGAAGTCCAGGCGGTCGGCAACGTCGAGGCAGGTGTCGATGAGAGCCGGCATGGCCCCGAGGTCCTCGTGAATCTTCACGCCAATGACACCTGACGCCAGCTGTTCCTCGATGGCGCCTGGCCGGCTTGCGCCGCCGCGGCTGAAGAGACCGAAGTTCATCGGAAAACGCCGGGTAGCCTGCAACATGATGGCGTTTGCCCAGTCGCCGCCACTGTCGATGGCCCAGCACCCTGCAAATCCGCCGCCGATCATCGTGGTGAGACCGGCAGAAAGTGCGTGCCACACCTCCGCCGGCTGCAGGTAGTGGGCGTGGACGTCAATACCTCCCGGCGTGGCGATCAGTCCCTGACCGTTGATGTGCTTGGTTCCCGGACCGATCACCATGTCGGGCGAGACGCCAGCCATGAAGGCCGGATTGCCGGCCTTGCCGATCGCATGGATGCGTCCGTCGCGCACCCCGATATCCGCCTTGTAGATGCCGCCGACAGGGCACATGACCACGACATTGCAGAAGACGGTCTCGAGAGCTCCTTCGTCGAGTCTGAGGCCTCCGTGGATACCGGCGTCGCCACGCAGGGTCTTGCCGAGGCCCGTGAGACCTTCCTCGCCATGGGAGGCATGGTCGTGTTCGACGCGGGCAATGAGGCTGGTGTCGCCAAGACGGATGCGATCTCCCGTGGTCGGTCCGAAGAGGGCTGCATAGCGTTCCCGGGTCATCGTCGCCATGGTCAGGCCCCCCGGAATCCACGCTCGCGGGCCCGGGCGAGGGCCCGGGCCCTGACGTCCGGATCGTGGATGTTGCCTTCGGTGAGACAATTGAACCCCTGGATGTCCCCGCTTCCGGCGATGGCGGTCAGCGTCACCCGTCGATGTTCGCCCGGGTCGAACCGTGCGCTTGCTCCGGCTGGAAGATCGAGACGCTTGCCGAAGGCCGCGCTGCGATCGAACTCGAGGTCGCGGTTGGCCTCGAAGAAGTGATAGTGGCTGGCCACATGAACCGGCCGGTCGCCGCGGTTGAGAACGGTGAGTTCGGTCTTCGCGCTGCCGTCGTTGAGGGTGATGTCGCCGTCGCCGACAAGTATTTCGCCGGGACGGCAGGCGGGGTCCAAGGGCTCGTTTCCCGGGCGTACCGGCTGCCAGACGGTCACTGTCTTCAGACCGTCGTCGAAATGGGCATCGACGTTGACAAGATCGATCATCTCCGCCACGCCGGGGAGCACGTCATCGGTCGTCAGGAGTGTCGCGGCGACACTGCGCACTTCGGCCAGCGTGTACCCGTCGCGTGCCGCCTCCATGATCTCGTCGGAAATCAGTGCCACCGCCTCGGGCTGATTGAGCCTGAGGCCACGGGCCCTTCGCTTGCGTGCGAGTTCCGCTGCCGTGAAGAGGGTCAACCGGTCGATTTCCGCAGGCGTGAGCATCATGAGTGCGTCTCCGGTGTTGCGATGTCAGCAGGTGGCGCCATCGTCTCTTTCGCTCAAGGGTCGAAAGCGCGGTGAATCACGCGGTCGCCGGGTTCGAGACCCAGCCGCCGGGAGGTGCCGGCGAGCACCTCGAGGACCCCGGCCGCCGGCAGGCCGGAAGGGATGGACGTCTCGTCGAGCGGCCGGGCATCGGCAAAGATGGACACGATGACCCCGTGGCGATCAAGAAAGATGATGTCAAGGGGAAGGTAGGTGTTCTTCATCCAGAAGCTACGCGGTGCTTCCCTGCCGAAGAGAAAGAGCATGCCCTCGTCATCGGCCATGGTCTCGCGGAACATGAGGCCGCGGGAACGCTGCGCCGGCGTAGCGGCGAGGTCTACATGGAATGTCCACGACTGGTTGTCCGCGGTGACGACGTCCAGGATGTCCCTGGCAAATGTGATGTCGTCCTCCGCGGCCGCCGGAAGCGCGATCACCAACACCAGGACGCGGAACAGCCGGGGATACAAGCCTTGTCCCCGGTTCGCTCTTGGGCATACTCGGGCGAGCCACGTGAATGGAGAAAGTGCTGTGGGTCGCATGATCAGCCTCGCGGTCGTGCTCTTGGGTGTATGGTTCGTCCTCAGTGGTTCCACCGACCCGTTTCTTCTCGCATCGGGTGTTGTGAGCGTGCTGCTTGTCGTGATCATCGCCCATCGCATGGGAATGATCGACGAGGAAGGGTTTCCGATCCAGCTTCTTGGCGGACTGATCCTCTACCTGCCCTGGCTCGTCTGTCAGATTGCCCTTGCCAACCTTGCCGTGGCACGCACCATCCTTGCCCCGGTGGTGAAGATCGACGCCGGCTCGGCCTGGGTGCCGGCCAGCCAGAAGACACCGATAGGCCTCGTCGTGTTCGCCAATTCGATCACCCTGACCCCGGGCACCGTTTCCCTGTCGGTTCTCGAGGACCGCATCCACGTGCACGCTCTTTCCAGGAAGAGCCTCGAGGATCTTCACCAGGGCGAAATGGACCGCCGGGTATGTGCCGTCGAGGGCCGGCGCTGATGTTCATGGCGGTGACGGCCCTGCTGGTGGTGGCCATGGCCATGACCCTGGTGCGCGTCGTGCGGGGTCCCACGCCCTACGACCGAATTCTCGCCGTCAACGTTCACGGCACGATGACGGTCCTGCTGATCGCGGTGACGGGCTACCTGACAGACCGGCCGGATTTTCTCGACCTCTCCATTGCCTATGCCCTGCTCAACTTCGTCGGCACCCTCGCGGCGTTGAAATACTTCAAGTTCGGCCACCTTGGAGATGAACCTTGAGTGTCCTGATTGATGCTGTGAGCTGGGTCGCCCTGGTCGCCGGCGGTCTGTTGATGGTGACCAGCGCGATCGGCATGGTGCGTCTGCCGAACCTCTTCACGAGACTCCATGCCGGCAGTCTGGCCGATACCGGGGGCGTGAGCCTGATCCTGCTGGGGCTCGTCCTGCAGACCGAACCGGGACTGAACACGCTGAAGCTGCTGCTGATCGGTTTCGTGCTGTTCCTGACGACACCGGCCGCCAGCCACGCTGTGGGACATGCGGCGCTCCTCGGGGGTCTCTCTCCCGACCCCGAGGACACTGACGACAGCCAAAGCGCCGGTTCGTGACGGACGAATTCTCCATCTTCGGGCTTGTCCTGCTGCTGATCGTCCTGGCGCTCGCCGTGGTCAGGCTGACCAGTCTGCTCGCGGTCGCCATTCTGGCAGGCGCCATGAGTTTCATTCTGGCAACGGTCTACACACTGCTCGATGCCGTTGACGTGGCGTTTACGGAAGCCGTGGTGGGTGCCGGCATCTCTCTTGCCTTGATGTTGGCGGCGATCTCGCTGACGACGCGCGAGGAAGCGCCGTGGCGGCGGAGGCCCGCTGAACGGCTCCTGGCGCTCCTGGTGAGCCTCGTCGCCGGTGCTGGTCTTCTCTATGCCACCCTCGACATGCCGCTCCTCGGTGATCCGGCAGCTCCGGCCACCCTTCATGTCGCTGCCCGCTACATCGCCGAAAGTCCGGCGAGCACCGGGGTTCCCAACATGGTGACGGCAATCCTCGCCAGTTACCGGGGCTTCGATACGCTGGGGGAGGTCGCGGTGATCTTCACCGCCGGGGTCGGCGTCGTCGCTCTGCTGCGGCACTGGCGCGAGGACAAGGCATGAACGAGTTCATTCTTGTTCGCGTGGTCGTCAAGATCATGGTGCCATTCATCCTCCTGTTCGCACTCTACGTGCAGATGCACGGCGACTACGGCCCCGGTGGCGGTTTCCAGGCTGGTGTCATCTTTGCCACGGGCGTCATCGTCTACACCATCGTCTTCGGAATCAGGAGGGCCGTGGAGGCCGTGCCCATGTCCGCCGTCATGGCCATGGTGTGTTGCGGCCTGATTCTCTATGCCGGCACTGGATTTGCGACGATGGCACTGGGTGGCGAGTACCTCAACTACAGTGTTCTCGACAGTGCGGATCCGGTGCATGGCCAGCATGCGGGCATCATCATCATCGAGCTTGGCGTCGGAATCACGGTCGCCGGCGTGTTGACGGCCGTCTTTCTCGTCTTTGCCGAACGCAGGGCACGGCGATGAACGCAGTCGATTTCGTCACGGGACATGCCCTGCAGTGGGGTTCGGTCGCGCTGCTGATGATCGGACTCTACATCGTCATGACCCGCGGCAACCTCATCAAGAAAGTGGCTGGTCTCAACATCTTCCAGGGCGGTGTCTTCCTGTTCTACATCTCCATCGCCAATGTCCGGGACGGCACGGCGCCAATCGTCCATGAGGACGCGGTGCTCTACACCAACCCGCTGCCCCATGTCCTCATCCTGACAGCCATCGTGGTTGCGGTGGCCACCACGTCACTGGCGCTCGCCCTGATCGTGCGTATCCGAGAATCCTACGGTTCCATCGAAGAAGACGAGATGGCCAAGGCGGACATGGGCTGACCACATGGGTCTGCTCCAGCAGCTTCCCGCACTCCAGGTAGCGGTGCCGCTCATCGGTGCGCCGCTCTGTGCGCTCATGGTGAGGCCCCGCCTGGCCTGGATGTTTGCTGTCGTGGTGGCATGGATCACCTTCGCCATCTCAATCGCGCTTCTGGAGCATGTTCTCGATGCGGGGCCCATCCACTACACCATGGGCGGCTGGCCCGAGATTCTCGGCATCGCCTATGTGATCGATCCCCTCAACGCCCTGGTCATGGTCCTGGTGTCCGGCATGGCCGCCATCATCATGCCGGCAACCCGGATCGGCATCGATGTCGAGGTGGTGCACAGGGCTCGCCATCTGTTCCACACGGTGGCACTGCTCGCCCTTGCCGGAATGCTCGGCATCGCCATCACCGGCGATATCTTCAATCTTTACGTCTTCCTCGAGATCTCGTCCCTGGCGAGCTACGCGCTGGTGGCCATGGGCATCGACCGGCGGGCGACGCGGGCGGCGTTCCACTATCTCGTCCAGGGAACCATTGGCGCCACCTTCATCCTCGTCGGCATCGGGCTTGCCTACATGATGACCGGCACCCTCAACATGGCGGACATGGCGGCCCGCCTTCCAGGCGTCAGCCACACGGCGCCGATCCAGGCGGCGCTGGCCTTCATTCTCATCGGCACCGCCATCAAGGCAGCCATCTTCCCGGCCCACTCCTGGATGCCCAATGCCTACACCTATGCGCCGTCGCTGGTGTCCGCCTTCTTCGGCGCCACGGCGACGAAGATCGGCGCCTACATGCTGCTGCGCTTCGTCTACAGCGTCTTCGGTGCGGATTACGCCTTCGGTGACATGAAGATCGGGTGGGTGCTCATACCCCTGGGGCTGGCAGGCGCTGTTGCCGGTTCCGTCGTCGCGATATGGCAACACGATCTCAGGCGCATGCTTGCCTATTCCAGTGTCGCCCAGGTGGGCTACATCGCCGCCGCCATCGGCTTTGCCAATCGTGATGGCCTCATTGCCGCCATTGTCCATGTCTTCAACCACGGACTCATGAAGGGTGCGCTCTTCCTCGTCATGGCCTGCGTCATCATGAGACTGGGCAAGGCCGACATGGAGAGTTTCCGGGGTCTGGGACGGCGCATGCCGCTGACCATGGGGTGCTTTGTCGTGGCCGGGCTGTCGATGATCGGCGTTCCGGCGACGGTCGGTTTCGTCTCCAAGTGGTATCTCGTGAGCAGCGCCCTTGACGCCGGATTGTGGCCGCTGGCGCTCGTCATCGTGGCCGCTTCCCTGATTGCGGTCATCTACATCTGGCGTGTGGTCGATGTCGCCTACTTCACGGACCCGCCGCCGGGAGAAAGACACGAGGCGCCGGCCATGCTCGTGATTCCGGCCGTGGTCCTGTGTGCACTCTGCATCGTTCTTGGCGTCTGGACCGACCTCACGGTCGGCGTGGCGGACACCGCGGCGCGACTCCTGGGAGGAGCGCCGTGACCGGACTGGTGCTGCTGTTGGCCGTTGCCGTTCCGCTCGTCACAGCCGCAGGTGTCCTGGCGACGTCGAGCTGGCCCAACGTCAGGGAAGCGGTGAGTCTCGCCGGTGGCACGATCCTGTTCATCACCCTGGCCGTCATTGCGGGGAACAGCGGCACGATAGGCGAACTGGTTGTCGCGGAACCGGTTGCCGGTCTTGCCCTCAAGTTCGCCCTGGAGCCGCTGGGCATCGCCTTCGCGCTCATGGCGAGCGGTCTGTGGGTGGTGACGACGATCTATTCGATCGGCTACATGCGAGGTCACCACGAGTCGCACCAGACCCGGTTCTTCGTCTTCTTCGCCATCGCCATCGCATCGGCGATCGGCGTCGCCCTTGCCGGCAATCTCTTCACCCTCTTCCTGTTCTACGAAGCGTTGACGCTGTCGACCTTTCCGCTGGTCAGCCATGCCGGAACGGCACTGGCAAGAAGGGCAGGGCGAACCTATCTCGGCATCCTCATGGGAACATCCATCGGCATGTTCCTGGTGGCGATCATTGTCACCTGGCAGGCGGCGGGAACGCTCGATTTCGTTCCAGGCGGAATTCTCGAAGGCAGGGTGACGGACCTGACCGCCGGAATTCTGCTGGCGCTCTATGTCTTCGGTGTTGGCAAGGCCGCCCTGATGCCGTTTCACCGCTGGTTGCCGGCGGCCATGGCAGCCCCGACTCCGGCAAGCGCGTTGCTGCACGCCGTGGCCGTCGTCAAGGCAGGAGTCTTCACCATTCTCAAGATCTCCTGGTTCGTTTTCGGATTCGACCTGCTGCAGGGCCTTCATGTTCTTGACATCCTGCAGTGGGCCGCCGCCTTCACCATCATTGCCGCGTCCGTGGTGGCCATGACACGGGACAACCTCAAGGCAAGGCTCGCCTATTCGACAGTGAGCCAGCTCGCCTACATTGTCCTTGCGGCGCTGCTGGCCGGCGAAGCCGCCTTCGTGGCCGGCGGCCTTCACATGGTGACCCACGCCTTCGCCAAGATCACCCTCTTCTTCTGCGCCGGCGCCATTCTCGTGGTGACCCACAAGACCCGGGTCTCGGAACTCGATGGCCTGGGACGCTCGATGCCGCTCACCATGACGGCGTTCACCATCGCCAGCCTCAGCATCATCGGTTTGCCGCCGCTGGGCGGTCTGTGGAGCAAATGGTTGTTGTTAGAAAGCTCTCTGGCTACCGGGCACGTGCTGTTCATCGCCGTCCTTGCCATCAGCACCCTGCTCAACATCGGCTACCTGCTGACAATTCCCTTCCGCGCCTTCCTGCGGGCAGCGCCGGGGGGAGAACCCACCACCTGGCACGAGGCGCCCGTCACCTGCCTGGCGGCCATGGTCGTGACGTCGCTGGGCTGCCTGGCTCTCTTCTTCCTTCCCGATACCGTCACCATGTGGCTGGACAGGGTCTTCATCATGGCGGAGGGTCGCTGACATGAGCGACGGGAAACGCCGTTTTCTGGACAACCCCAGGAACGTCCGCTGGATCATCCGGGCGCTCTATGGCCTGTGTCTTCTCCTGGTGGCCGCCGAATTCGTGGTGCACCGGCATATCGAGCATCCCTTCGAAACGCTGTTCGGTTTCCACGCCCTCTACGGACTTGTCGCCTGC
>JAJEBJ010000261.1 GCA_022822575.1 Alphaproteobacteria bacterium
GGGCGATCCAGAATCCGGTCGCCCTGGTGTTTGACGAGTATGATGCCGGCCGTCCCGACGTGATGTTCGTGATCCAGCGGGTGCTCGAGGTCCAGGGCAAGATGACGCTGCTCGACCAGAACCGGGTGATCGTCCCCCATCCCTCCTTCCGCCTGTTCTCCACGGCCAACACCGTCGGTCTCGGCGACACCACGGGGCTCTATCACGGCACCCAGCAGATCAACCAGGGACAGATGGACCGGTGGTCCATCGTCTCGACGCTGAATTACCTCGAGCACGAGGAAGAAGAGAAAATTGTCCTCTCCAAGGTGCCGCACTACGCCACCACGCGGGGCATGGAAACCATCGGCCAGATGGTGGCCGTCGCGGAACTGACGCGCGGCGCCTTCGTGGCCGGCGACATCTCGACTGTCATGTCGCCCAGGACTGTGATCACCTGGGCGGAGAATGCGGAGATTTTCGATGACATCGGTTTCGCCTTCCGGCTGACCTTCCTCAACAAGTGCGACGAGACCGAGCGTGCGCAGGTTGCGGAATTCTACCAGCGCTGTTTCGGATCCGAGATCACCGAGGCCGTCGTCGCCGGAACGGCAGCGGAATAGACCTCTTGAGTCCCTGGAGGAAGTCCCCTGACTCAGGACAGCAACCCGGCTGAGCCCTTCAGAAGGGTGGTAGCGGGAACCATGCGCGCCATGGCCCGTGAACCCGAACTCGAGGTGAGTTTCGGTGTCAGGGAGTCTGGTGCCAGCGGCAAGACGGCGCGACTGACGCAGTTGCCGCGGGAACTCGACCGGCATGCCGTCTCGATGGCGCGCGGCGAAGCCGATGCCCTGGCGCTCAAGCTGCGCCATCACGACAGCCGGACCCATGCCCGTCGCCGACCGGCGAGTGAACTCGGACGCTCCATCTTCGATGTCGTCGAGGAGGCGCGTTGCGAATCCATCGGCGCGATGCGCATGAAGGGCGTGGCCGACAACATCCAGACGGTACTCGAGGAGCGTTGCCGAACCAAGGGGTTGCACCGCATCGAGCAGCGCGAGGATGCGCCACTGGCCGACGTGATCGGTCTTCTCGTCCGCGAGAGACTGACAGGCGTGGCGCCGCCGCCTTCGGCGATGCAGGCCACCCGGCTCATGCGCGGCTGGCTCAATGAGAAGATCGGCAGTGAACTGGATTCACTTCACGAGGTCATCGGTGACCAGGTTGCCTTTGCCGAGGCCTTGCGCACGCTCATTCGCCATCTCGACCTGCCCGATGACGAGGCCGACTCGGCGCCTGAGGACCAGGACGACAGCGACGAGGTCGATCCCGAACAGGCTGAGGCGGACGGGGAGAGTGAATCCCCTTCCGAGGCCAGCGCCGAGGAAGAGATGTCCGAGGATTCCATGGAGGCCGATTCCCGGGAATCCGAGGACGAGGAGATGATGTCGGCCAGTACCGACGACACCGATCCTGCCGGCGAGATGCAACGCGCCGACGATCCCCTGAACGTGGCCAGCAACCGGTTCCTCTATCGCACGTTCACCCAGGAGTTCGACGAGGTCATCGACGCTACGGATCTGTGTGACGCCGAAGAACTGGCACGCCTGAGAGCCCAGCTCGACCAGCAGATCGCCCATCTGCGCGGTGTCACGTCACGCCTCGCCAACCGTCTCCAGCGCAAGCTCATGTCCCAGCAGAACAGGGCCTGGGAATTCGATCTCGAGGAAGGACTTCTCGACTCGGCGAGACTGTCCCGGGTGGTTGTCGATCCCCTGATGCCGCTCTCCTTCAAGATCGAGCACGAGACCGAATTCCGCGACACGGTCGTCTCGCTCCTCATCGACAATTCCGGCTCCATGCGCGGCCGTCCGATCGGCATCGCCGCGATGAGCGCGGACATCCTGGCGCAGACCCTGGAGCGCTGCGGCGTCAAGGTCGAGATCCTCGGGTTCACCACGCGCACCTGGAAGGGCGGACGCAGCCGCGAGAAGTGGCTGGCATCCGGAAAGCCCGCCACGCCTGGCCGTCTCAACGACCTTCGCCACATCGTCTACAAGTCTGCGGACATGCCCTGGCGGCGCGCCCGGCGCAGTCTGGGCCTGATGCTGCGCGAGGGGCTCCTCAAGGAGAACATTGACGGAGAGGCGCTGCTGTGGGCCCACGAACGGCTGATCGGGCGCCCCGAACAACGGCGCATCCTCATGGTGATTTCCGATGGCGCCCCGGTGGATGACTCCACGCTTTCGGTCAATTCTGGCAACTACCTGGAACGTCACCTGCGCGAGGTCATCGACAAGATCGAGGGACTCTCGCCGGTGGAACTGATTGCCATCGGCATCGGTCACGATGTGACACGCTACTATCGCCGCGCCGTCACGCTCACCGATGTCGAACAGCTCGGCGGCACCGTGCTCGGCGAACTCGCGTCGCTGTTTGACGAGGAGACACCGGCCACCCGTTCCCGTCGACCCGGAACGGCACGGCCTCAGGCGGCGGCCGGCGGCGGCGCATACCGCGCCATGAGCACGCGGTAGGGCACCAGGAGCGCCAGGGCCATTGACGCCTTGACGGCGTAGTCGCCGACACCGTAGCTCACCCAGTCGAGCCCCCATTCCGGGAAGAAGACGCCGAACAGCAGCCAGAAGAAGATGAGGGTGTCCACGGCGGACGCCACCGCCGAGGAGATGAGAGGCGCCCGCCACCACACCGACCGCCGCAGCAGGCGGAAGATGAGGATGTCGAGAAGCTGTGCCGTGAGGAAGGCGGAACCGGACGCCACCGCGGTCAGAAGGGCCTTCTCCGAGAACGCCTGCGGCATGGCAAAGGGTGTCCAGTCCGAAAGGACGGCGGACATGACGACACCGACGGCAAACCCCCAGAGCACCACCCGGGCCGCGCGTGCCGGCCCGAAGGCGCGGTTGGAAAGGTCCGTCACAAGAAACGCGAAGGGGTAGGTGAAGGCGGCCCAGGTCAGCCAGTCGTTGATCGGAGCGTGAACCAGCAGGTTCGAAACGACAACGACCGCCGACATCGCAACGATGGCGGCGGCCGGGCGTGTCATGACGGTAACGTCAGGCGGTGGCGTTCCGGCGCGCTGCAGCCTTCGCGACGCGGCGCTTGAGCTTCAGTGCCGGACCGGCCAGCCGGCTGTCGCGCTCCTGCATCAGGAAGGCATCGATGCCACCGTGTTTCTCGACGGTACGCAGGGCGTTCGCGGAAATGCGCAGGCGCACCCGCTCGCCGAGCGTCTCGGACCACAGGCTGGCCCTCACCAGGTTCGGCCGGAACACGCGCTTGGTCTTGTTCTCGGCATGGCTGCGGTTGTTTCCCGACATGACTGACTTGCCGGTCAGGGAACATGTGCGCGACATCTCTTCGGCTCCGGAACTCCAATGCGAGGCCGTACCTATAGCGCCAATGGCTCCGGGTCAACTCCTGCGGCTGCGGCAGAAAGCAATTGCATGTTCAGCAGCCGATCACGTCCTCCATGACCCGCAACACGTTTTCGCCGAGAATCTTGCGGATGTCGTCCTCGCCATAGCCGCGACGCACCAGGGCCTCGGTGAGGACGGGAAGCCTGGAGCAGTCTTCGAGGTCCACCAGGTCGAAGCGGACGGCGCCATGGTCGGTACCGATACCGACATGATCG
>JAJEBJ010000047.1 GCA_022822575.1 Alphaproteobacteria bacterium
GGCCGCCTGATGGTCCATCGCCTCGCCGAGGCCATCGATGAAGGCGAAGACGTCAAGATCCAGCACGCCATGTGCTCCATGGCGAAGCTCTATTGTTCGGAAATGGCCAATCGGGTGGCTGACCGGGCGGTGCAGATCTTCGGTGGCCGTGGCTACATGCGCGAATACGCGGCAGAGAGATTCTATCGGAAACTGCGGGTGGAGCGGATCTGGGAAGGGACCAGTGAAATCCAGCGCATGATCATCGCTCACAACCTGGCCCGACGTGGCCAGGACGCGCTGATCGGCTGAACGGAATGATCGATCTTCCACCGGTCATCGGCCACCGCGGTGTGGCGGCGAAGGCTCCGGAAAACACCCTGGGGGGATTGGCACGCGCCGCCGAGGAAGGTCTGGAGTGGGTGGAGTTCGATGTCCGTCTTGCCGGCGACGATGTCCCGGTGGTGCTGCATGATCGCAGTCTTCTTCGAACCACCGGTGTCGACCGGCTGATCGACGAGGTGCGCAGCACGGATCTCGGCGCCCTCGACGCCGGAAGCTGGTTTGACTCCGTGTGGTCGGGGGAGCGGGTGCCGACTCTGGTCCAGGCGGTCGATGCCTGCATTGTCCTGGGCCTGACCCCCAATGTGGAAATCAAGGCCGACGGCGGTGGTCTCATGACACTGGCGCGGCGCGTGACAGGCATCATCCGCAGCCGGTGGCCTGCCGGACGGCAGCGCCCTCTGGTGTCAAGCTTCAGTCTCAGAGTTCTCTATCATGCCCGCCTCGCCGGGTATCGCTGGCCACTCGCCCTGGTGATGGGACGCCGTCTGCGCCGGCTCTGGTCCTGGCATGCGTCCCTTCTCGGCTGCGCCAGCATTCACGTTGATCCGTCTCTGGCCACCCCGGAACTCATCTCCCGCGTCCATCGCCGAGGCCGGCGCGTTGCCGTCTATACGGTGAATTGTGCCGAGGAAGCGCAGGCGCTCTTGAATTCCGGTGTCGATTCGATTGTCAGTGACACTTCCGGTTTCCACCGGACCAGAAGGGAAGACGAACCATGAATGAGACTTTCGATCTTGTCGTCACCGGTGGCCAGGTGATGACCCCCGCCGGACGACGCCAGGCGGATGTGGCCATCACCGACGGCCGCATTGCCGCCATCGGTGATGTGCCGTCAACTGCGGCCGGCGCCTCACTCGATGCACGCGGACTGACGGTCCTCCCCGGTATCATCGATACCCAGGTGCACTTTCGCGAGCCCGGACACGAGGAGAAGGAGGATCTTGCCAACGGGTCACGTTCAGCCGTCGCCGGCGGCGTGGTCGCCGTCTTCGAGATGCCGAACACCAACCCGCCGACGACGACGCCTGCGGCCCTGGAGGACAAGCTCGAGAGGGCCCGCGGCATGTGGTGCGATCACGCGTTCTTCGCCGGCGCCAGCGATGACAATCACGATGGGCTGGCCGAGCTGGAACTCCACGCCGGTTGTTGCGGCGTCAAGATCTTCATGGGGAGTTCCACAGGCAGCCTGCTGGTCGCCGACGACGCTGCACTCGCATCCGTCCTGCGATCCGGCAGACGGCGCGTCGCCATCCACGCCGAGGACGAGTTCCGTCTTGCCGAGCGCCGCCATCTGGCGGTCGAGGCGGGACATCCAAGAGCGCATCCAGTCTGGCGGGATGTCGAGACGGCGCTGCGGGCCACACGGCGCATCGTGACCCTGGCTCGCGATGCGGCACGGCCGATCCATGTTCTCCACGTGACGACTGCCGAGGAGATTGCATTTCTTGGCAGCGCCAGGGATATCGCAACCGTGGAACTGCTGCCCCAGCATCTCACCCTCGCGGCCCCGGACTGCTATGAGCGCCTGGGCGGCTTCGCCCAGGTCAACCCACCAATTCGCGATTCCCGTCACAGGGACGCCCTCTGGCACGGGATCGACCAGGGGGTCGTCGATGTGGTGGGATCAGATCACGCGCCGCATACGGCCAAGGAGAAACAGCGGCCCTATCCGGACACGCCGGGCGGCATGCCGGGTGTCGAGACGCTCCTGCCGCTCCTGCTGAACCACGTGTCCGAGGGACGCCTGACTCTCGAGCGCCTGGTCGACCTCCTGTGTTACGGACCCCAGAGAATCTACAACATCCGTGGCAAGGGCCGTATCGCCGTCGGATACGACGGGGATCTGACTCTGGTCGATCTGAAGGAAACGCGCACGATCAGCCATGCCGGGCAGCATGCCAAGTGTGGCTGGACGGCCTACGACGGCATGACGGTCACCGGTTGGCCGCGTGCTACCGTGATCCGCGGACACGTGGCCATGCGCGACGGCGAGATCATCGGCACGCCCATGGGCCGGCCCGTTCGCTTCTGGGATACCTGACACATGCATCAGGCACCCCATGGCAAGCGTTCGTGGCCGCTGCAAGATTGACCGCGTTGGGAGGTTTGGCCGCCTGTTCAAAGCAATCGTCGACCGGCGTGAGGGTTCCTTCAATCAGAGGTACTTTGGAGCATGCTCGTGTTTGGCTTGAGCCGGTATCAGTCTCGACGATCGTCATCAGAACAGTAGAAGAGTCAGTCCGTGAATTCGGGAATGGACTCTTGCGGTTCTTGGGTTCCCCTCGAATTCAAGAAGCAAACCGTTGCCGGATGCGGGCACCTTGAGACAGGGAGTGTTTTGCCAACATTCGGCAGCGACGAGTTTCAGTCCCATCAATTGGATGTGATACCCCGTGTCAAGGTGGCGATTGGCAGGACACCGATCTCCACCGGGTCCTGTCGGCACTGATTCCATGGTTCTCCGCGCCAGGACAGATTCGCGCCAAGCCGATTCCCTGTCTTCTACCGTAGCGTGGGTGTGTAGTGGCTGGTCATCCATGCATCGAGGTGCCGGTATGTGGCGGCATCGACCTTGAGGCCGAGTCTTGTGCGGCGGTCAAGGACATCCTCGGCGGACCGTGCCCACTCATTGGCCATCAGGTAGGTTACTTCCGCCTCGTGAAGACCGGCGCCGAACTCCTCCCCGAGATCGCTGTGATCATGCATGTCTTCGAGTACGCGGACGGCACGACTACCGTAGCGGCGGGCGAGGTGACGGGCAAGAGTCTCGGGCAGCCAGTCGTGCGCCGAACGCATCTGCCTCACGCAGTCATCCAGTCCCGAATCTCCGATGTTCTCGCCACCTGGCAAACGGGCACGTGCAGTCCAGCGTGGTCCCGCACCAGGCAGCCAGGGTCTGAGCTTTTCCAGGGCGTGTTCGGCCAGTCTGCGGAAGGTCGTGATCTTTCCGCCGAAGATGCTGAGCATCGGTGCCTTGCCATCGGCGACATCCAGATCGAAAGCATAGTCTCGCGTCACCGCGCTGGGATCGAGGGTATCGTCATCATGGAGCGAGCGAACGCCTGAGAATGTCGTCACGATGTCGTCAGGCCCCGGCGGATCGGCAAAGTAGCGATTCAGTGCCCGCAGCAGGTAGGCCACTTCGTCGTCATCCATTGAGACGTCCTCAGGCCTGCCTTCGAAGGGAATATCGGTGGTGCCGACCAGCGCGAAATCACCTTCAAACGGATTGACGAAGACAACGCGACCGTCGTCATTCTGAATCAGGTAGCCCTGCTCGCCTGACCAGAATTTTCGTGTCACGAGGTGGCTGCCCTTCACGAGGCGGACCTTCAGTGTCGTGTTGCGGCCGGCAATCCTGGTGATCACATCCTCGACCCAGGGGCCCGTCGCGTTGACCAGAGCGCGCGCGCGGACTTCGAACTGCCTGCCTGTGGCGCCGTCCTCCATCCGTACCCGCCAAGCATTGTCCTCACGTATCGCGTCGACGCAGGCAGTGCGTGTCAGGATCCGAGCTCCGCGCTCAGCGGCATCGACCGCAGAGAGGACCACGAGTCGTGAATCATCGACCCAGCAGTCCGAATACTCGTAGGCAACGCGGTACCGGGTCTTCAGCGGTGCTCCTTCCGGAGCATGGCAAAGATTGATGGTCCGAGTACCTGGCAGTCTTCGCCTCTTGCCCAGGGTGTCGTAAAGGAGGAGGCCGATCCGGACAAGCCACCGCGACCGGTCACCGGAACCCTGTGGCATCACGAAGCGCCGTGGCTGCACGATATGCGGTGCCGATTCCAGAAGCACCTCACGTTCGACGAGCGCCTCGCGTACCAAGCGAAACTCGAAGTGCTCGAGATAGCGCAGACCACCGTGAATCAACTTGCCCGAACGGGAACTGGTGCCCTCCGCGAGGTCCCCCTTCTCTGACAGCACGACGGAGAGGCCGCGGCCTGCCGCATCGCGGGCAATGCCGACGCCATTGATTCCCCCGCCAATGACGACGAGGTCGACCTCACCGGCCTCGCGTTGAGTCTGCTTCACGACCACGTTCGCGTCAGCAGGTACTGAGCGGTCGCTCACCCGAAAGAAAGCGACGCACCTCTTCGGCACCCCCGGCGGCCGCGATTCGCACGGTCCTGATCGATGCGCCGGCGATGTGCGGCGCAAGGAAGACCTTCGCACGGTTGAGCAGCGGCGAGTCGAAGGGAATCGATTCAACCGCGAAGGTCTCGAGCGCAGCGCCCCCCAAGTGCCCGCTGGCAAGTGCGCGATCGAGGGCGTCGCAATCCGCCAGTGACCCGCGGGCAGCGTTCACGAAGAAAGCGTCACACTTCGTCGCCAGGATCTCAGCGCCACCGATCCTGGCAACTGTGTCCTCAGCCGTACCCATGAACTTCCGAAGCCGACTGAGGTTCGTGAAACCGTACCCGTACACTACGGGATCGTCGGGCCATGGCAGGGTATGGGAATGAACTTTGATGCTTTCGCCGCAGGCCCGTCTCAGCGCCTGATCGAAGACTTCCGGAGCCATGAAACGATCCCCGATGATGGCCACCTCCGTCATCGTCGCTCACCCAGTTCGGCCATGCGGCTCCATAGCGGCGCCAACGCCTGGCGGGTCTCGACATAGAGCGGAAAGAGGTTTGCATAGATCAATGCCAGGGCCGGGTCAGGTCTCACCAGGTCGCCGCGATAGGGTTCCACCCAGTCGGCGGCGCAGGCCGCCATGTCAGGGTAGAGGCGCTGCTGGACCGCCGCGATCATGGCCGCGCCCGACGCTCCCGCCTCGTCGCGTTCGAAGGTGCGCAGAGGGCGATCGAGAACGGCAGCCAGGATGCTGCGCAATGCGTTGGAGCGGGCGGCGCCTCCGGCCACGCGCACCTCCTCGGGGATTTCGCCCATCGCACTGAAGCAATCCCGCGCAGCCATTGCCAGCCCCTCCAGGACTGCCCTTGTCAGTTCGGCCAGCCCGGTGCTGGAATCGAGCCCGGTGAAGCTGGCTCGCGCCTGTGGAGCAAGAAATGGACCACGTTCGCCGGCCGCGGAGATGTAGGGATGATAAAGGATGCGGCCGGCGCTGGACGCGCATGTGAGACGGTCGATTGCCGGCACGAGTTCACGACGCTCGCATGAGATTCCAGCCTCCGCCAGGGCGTCCCGCATGACATCGAGCAGCCAGTCGATGTTGAGTGTCGCGGAAAGATTCGAATGCATCTGTGTCCAGGTTCCGGGCACCGGAAAGCAAATCGTGTATCCGTCTCCATTGGCTCCCAGCCTGACCTCATCGACCGCTGAGGCATACTTCAGGTGCACCCCGGTCGAACCGATCACCGACAATCCGGCACGGATCGTCGGATCAAAGAGTCCTCCTCCCAGTGCGGTACAGATCACGTCGACATAGCCAAGGACCACGGGCAGGCCCTGGGGAAGCTTGACTTGCGTGGCAGCGGCTGCCGTCAGCGGATGCGATGTCACGGTTCCATCGACGATCGGCGGCAACAGTCCGGCGTAACGGTTCAGCTCGAAGATTCGAAGAGGGA
>JAJEBJ010000364.1 GCA_022822575.1 Alphaproteobacteria bacterium
TGTGCTCCGCATCGGTCCCCCGGTTGGACGATCACCGGAAGGAAGGTGACCTTGACCCCTTCGTGGCGTCAAGATGGCGAGTGCCGGCAAGGGGACGACGTGGCAGGATGACAGCGATTGAACGAGGAGTGTGCGGATGACCCAGGAGCTTCAGCAAGCCCGAGACCGGATCACCGCATACCGCGAGAGGATATCCCGGCTCGACGAGGACTCTCTCGACCTGCTGTTCCGGGAGGCCCGCACCCACAATGCATGGCAGAAACGGGAGGTGAGCGACGACCAGTTGCGCGAGATCTGGGATGTCATGAAGTTCGGCGCCACCAGCGCCAATACCCTGCCGGCACGCATCGTCTTCATCCGCTCGCCACAGGCGAAGGAGAAACTGGGAGCGTGCCTGTCGCCGGGCAATGTCGACAAGACGATTGCAGCGCCGGTCACCGCACTGCTTGCCCACGACACCCGCTTCTTCGATCGCTTCGAGAGATTGTTCCCCATCTATCCGGCGATGGCGGACCAGTGGGCCGACGATCCCGAAGCAGCGCGTTCCTTCGCCCGCCACCAGGGTACGCTGCAGGGCGCCTACCTCATTCTTGCCATCCGTGCCGTGGGCCTCGACGCCGGACCGATGCTGGGATTCGACGGGAAGAAGGTGGATGCCGCCTTCCTGGCCGGCACCGCCTGGGAGTCGAACTTCCTGTGCAACATCGGATACGGAGCCCTGGAGGGAATCCTCGGACCGCGCTTCTACCGCTACAGCTTTGACGAGGCCTGCCGTGTCGTGTGAGTGCCCGCCTGCCGGGCCATGAAGGCGCGGGCCAGCCTCTCGAGCCGGAAGACGTGGGGGTCATCGATTTCCAGGTCCCGCAACGCTGATGCAAGATCGTTGAGATAGTCGATGTTGCGACCGCTTGGGCCGGCGGCGTGGCAGATCTGCCTTGCCATCTCGTCATCGCCGGCCGGACCGAGCCAGGCGTCGTTGCCGACAGCGGCGATGTAGACGATGGCCTCGACCACGCCCCCGTCACGGAATGTCAGGGGGACCGCATGACGCTCGTAGCCGTCCTTCTCGCGGTGGTCGAGGTCTCGGAAAACTGCCTCCACCACGTCCCGGTCGACGAGATAGGCCATGCCATCACAGCAGGTCCGTGGCGCGGCAATCAGGGTGACCACGCGTCCAGGCGCATGGGGCATGCCACGATGGTCGTGTGAACCCTGCCAGAAACGCCGTTTCCAGCCGGCAAGGCGGGCCACGCGGCTCATCCGGAACGCCATGGCAGGCCGCCAGATGAGCGAACCGTACCCAAAGATCCAGACGCCGGACATCATGCGGAAAGCCGTTCTGCGCCAACCGACACGAACCCTGGCCGGTTGCCGATTCCGCCTGTCATTTGCAAATCTCGGCCGGGTTCGCTTGAATGTCCGGGGTGGAAACGGGAAACGCGCATGCTGACTCTGGTGGCAAGACGGCTCGCGATCGGCATTGGAACATTGCTGGGCGTGTCCGTCATCATCTTCGTCGCCACGGAGATACTTCCCGGTGATGTCGCCACCGCCATTCTTGGCCAGTCGGCCACCGAGGAGAACACTGCAGCGATCCGTGCGCAACTCGGCCTCGACCGGCCTGCCTATGAACGCTACCTGGACTGGCTGGTGGGATTCGTCCAGGGCGACCTTGGCACGTCCCTCGGAAATCGCCGCCCCATCGCACCGCAGGTGGGTTTCCGTCTCGAGAACACGCTGTTCCTGGCGGCACTCGCCGCAATCATCGCCATTCCGCTTTCGGTGTCCCTCGGACTGCTCTCCGCCATTCGCCAGGACACGCCTCTCGACAGGGGCATATCCGTGGGCAGCCTGATGGCGATCTCCGTGCCGGAGTTCTTCATTGGCTACGTCCTGATCATCCTGTTCGCGGTCACCTTCCGGTTGTTCCCGAGTCTCTCCAACGTGAGTGACCAGATGACCCTGGGGATGCGCCTCGAGGCCATGGCGCTTCCGGCCGTCACACTCACCCTTGTCACCCTCGCCCACATGATGCGCATGACCCGTGCCGCGGTCATTGCCGTCATGTCGAGTTCCTACATCGAGATGGCGCACCTCAAGGGCGTGCGCTACTGGCGCATTGTGGTTCAGCACGCCCTGCCCAACGTGTGGTCGCCGATCATCACGGTGATCATGCTCAACATGGCCTACCTCATCGTCGGCGTGGTCGTCGTCGAGGTCGTCTTCACCTATCCGGGCATGGGCCAGTACATGGTGGATTCCGTCTCGAAACGGGACGTGCCGGTGGTCCAGGCCTGCGTCATGATCTTCGCCGGTGTCTGGATTCTTCTCACGCTCATTGCGGATATCTCGTCGATCCTCGCCAATCCGCGTCTCAGGCATCCCAAGTAGGAGGCGGGTCATGGTTACCACATCGGAAACGGCACAATGGGTCCGCCCGACCAAGATGATGGTCGTCAAGCAGTTCTTGAGCGGCATGCCCCTGACGGCGCGTATCGGTCTCGCCATCATCCTCATCAACCTCTTCGTGGTGCTGTTCGCGCCCTGGCTCGCGCCCTACGGCGAGACCGAACTCGTGACCGACGTCTGGGCTCCCGTGTCGGCAGAGCACTGGCTTGGAGGCGATCACATCGGCAGGGACATGCTGTCCCGCATCATCTATGGCGCCCGCACGACCATTGCCATTGCCTTCGTGGCCACCGTGCTCGCCTTCTTCATGGGGATCGTCACCGGTTTTGCGGCAGCCGTGCTCGGGGGCATCTTCGACAGCATCCTGTCGCGTTTCGTGGAAACGCTGATGGCCATTCCCACGCTGCTGATGGCGCTCGTGGTCATCTCCGTTCTCGGCTCCGATCTCTTCGTTCTGGTGGCCGTCATTGCCGTCCTCGACTCGACGCGCGTGTTCAGGCTGTCGCGGGCCATCGCGATGGACGTGGCCGTCATGGAGTATGTCGAGGCGGCAAGACTGCGAGGCGAGGGGCTGTGGTGGATCATGACACGTGAGATCCTGCCCAACACCACCCTGCCGCTGATCGCGGAGTTCGGTCTGCGCTTTGTCTTTGCCTTTCTCTTCATCGCCGCCCTGAGTTTCCTTGGCCTCGGCATCCAGCCACCCCTGGCGGACTGGGGCGGCATGGTGCGCGAAAGCTCGTCAGCCATCATCTATGGCATCGTCGCCCCGCTCTATCCGGCCGGCGCCATTGCCATCCTTGCCGTGGGAACCAACCTCCTGGTCGACTACGTGCTGGCCTGGTCAAACCGGTCCGCGGCCACTGAATTCGAGGTGTGAATACGTGAACGAGGAAGCGGCCGGCACCGGCACTGGCGAAACCCTGCTGGAGATGCAGGCACTGCGCGTCGAGGCGCTTGGCGCGGACGGCAATCCGTTCCGCATCGTCAACGACATCGATATCAACCTGAAGCGCGGTGAGGTCCTTGGCCTGATCGGCGAATCAGGCGCCGGCAAGTCGACCATCGGTCTCGCCTCCATGTGCTTTGCCCGACCGGGCTGCCTGATCACCGGTGGCAGGATTCTCTTCGCCGGCACCGACCTGCGCCAGCAGGACGAGGACGACGTGCGTCAGATCAGGGGGGTGCGGGCGGCCTACATCGCGCAGAGCGCCGCTGCCGCCTTCAACCCGGCCAAGCGGCTTAATGACCAGGTGACGGAAGCGGCGGTGCGCCACAGCGTCATGTCGCACTCCAATGCGATGAAACGCGCCGAGGATCTCTACACCAGGCTCGATCTTCCCGATCCAGCGCGCATCGGAAGACGCTATCCACACCAGGTTTCGGGTGGCCAGTTGCAACGCGTCATGTCCGCCATGGCCATGACCTGTGGACCGGATCTCCTGGTTCTCGACGAACCCACCACGGCCCTTGACGTCACCACGCAGATCGAGGTGCTGGCCACGGTGCGCGACCTCATCCGCAACAACAACACGGCGGCACTCTACATCACCCATGACCTTGCCGTGGTGGCGCAGGTCGCCGACCGCATCATGGTGCTGCGTTATGGCGACCTGATCGAGCAGGGACCCACCGCCAAGATCCTCCACGATCCGGAAGAACCCTACACCAGGGAACTGATTTCGGCGCGCACCGAGGACATCAACACCAAGGTCTTCACCGGCATGCCCGAGAACCCGGTTCTCGCCATCAGGGATGTCACGGCCACCTATGACGGCCAGGTCGACGTCCTGAAGAATGTCGGCGTCGAGATCGGACGGGGCGAGACCGTCGCCATCGTTGGAGAATCGGGGAGCGGAAAATCCACCCTGGCCCGGGCCGTGACGGGACTCCTGGCGCCGCGCAACGGCCATGTTGAATTCGACGGCCGGAAGCTGTCGCTTGCGCTCAGGGAGCGCAACAAGGAAGAGTTGCGCAAGATCCAGATGATCTACCAGATGCCCGATGTCGCCATCAACCCGAGGCAGCGCGTCTCGGAGATCATCGGCCGTCCCCTCACCTTCTACTTCGGTCTCACCGGCAAGGAACGCGAGGAACGGATCTTTGCCCTGCTCGAGGAGATCGATCTTGACAGGGAGTTCGCGGACCGCTTCCCGGGCCAGCTGTCGGGCGGCCAGAAGCAGAGGGTCTGCATCGCCCGCGCCCTCGCCGCCGACCCCGAACTCATCATCTGCGACGAGGTGACCTCGGCCCTCGACCAGGTGGTGGCCGCCGGCATCCTGAAACTGCTTGATCGCCTGCAGCAGGAAAAGGGTCTTGCCTACATGTTCATCACCCACGATCTCGGTATCGTGCGCAACATCGCCGACCGGACCGTGGTGATGTACCAGGGCGAGGTGGTGGAACAGGGGACCACGGAGCAGATCTTCACGCCGCCGCAGAAAGAGGCCTACACGCGCAAGCTCATCGCCTCGACTCCGGAGATGCGGACCGACTGGCTCGACGAGGTGCTGCGTGAGCGCGGCGACCTCTTCGATATCGACGCCGCAGCCCATACCTGACGTCGACTGCCGTGCCGACACGAGGGCACGGGCGGCATCGAGCCTTCAGCGTTCGGCAATGTCGGCCGCGTGCTGGCGGAGATGGCTGCGGCTGATCAGGCCGCGCAGGGGTTCCGGCGGCATCCAGCCAGGTGCGGGGATCCGTTGCTGGTCGCGCAGCAGTGCCGAGTCCCGCCCGACCACGAGATCGGCGAGGAGGGCGCCGGCCATGGTGCCGCGCGATATCCCCGCACCGTTGCAGCCGATCGACGCCCACACTCCGTTGCCGATGGCGCCGAAGAGGTGGCCGTCGTTGCGCGTGATGCCGACGCACCCTCCCCAGGTATGCTCGATGTCGATGTCCGCAATAGCCGGCCAGCGCTTGCGGATTGAATCGACATGACAGAGCCGTGCCGACTCCAGTCTCGACGGCTGTGACGCGGCAGCTGGACCGTATGCCAGTGTGTTGCGGACAATCAGCCGCCCGTCGGGAGTGCGCTGGATGGTCGAGCCGCCTCTCGCCGCCGGAAGCAGACCGAAACCGCAGCGGTCTCCGCCTGCGGCCTCGGCTTCGTCAGGCGTCATGGGCCGGGTCAGACTGGCGTAGAGAACAAGGGGCGCCATTGCCCGGCGGGCGACACCAAGAGACGGCGAATAGACGTTCGTGCAGAGGATGACCCCGTCGGCGACAACCTCGCCCGCCGGCGTCACGAGCCTGTGCGGACTTCCCTTCCTGTGTTCGAGAACGGGAGACTCTTCATGGAGCGCGACGTTGGCCGGCAGGGTGTCGGCAAGTCCCCGGCACAGCGCCGCCGGGTTGACCAGCGCCGTGCCCTCGACCTTGAGGCCCGCACTGTAGAAACGTGTCCCGCTGAGCGCCTCGACATCGTCGCGGCCGAGAACCTCGTGAGGGATACCCAGCGCATCATTGCCCTGGCGCTGGCGAAGAAGGCCTTCTTCCCCCGCAGGCGAGCCGGCAACCCACAGCTTGCCCCAGTCGTGCCAGTGACAGTCAATCCGGTGTTGCCGTACCAGGCTCTTCAGCATGTCCCTGCCGCCGGTACACAGCCGGGTCGCCGCCCTGGCGCGCTCCGGATCGGGAAACGGCAGGCGGTGCGGCATGAAGTGGGAGTCCAGGACAAAGCCCGAGTTTCTCCCGGATGTTCCGAAACCCACGCGTTCTGCCTCAATCAGGGCAATCTGCTGATCCGGAAGGTGGCCAGCGAGTGCGCGCGCCACCGCAAGTCCGGTGAAGCCGGCGCCGACCACGGCCCAGGGCACACGGACCGTGCCCTCGACATGTCGCGCCCGGGGTGGTGGGGGAAGGATGTTGTACCAGCCGTTGGTGGCTGCATGTGCCGGTGGCTTCAACGGTTCACGCCCCCATTATGGCCGAATTGCATCGCATCACCCTCCGCCGGGCAGGGATGACGGCGTTATGGTAGCGTGTTGTCTGACCGGTGCATCCCGGCTAATGAACCGGCAACAGGAATCTGTGGATGTCTCCAGCAGGATGATTGGGTCTGCCAGCACGTCCCTGCGCAAGATCGCGGTGATTGGACGGGGAACCGCGGGATCCCTGGCGGCCGCCAGCGTGACGCGCCAGCTGAAGGACAGCGAGTGCGAACTGCATCACATCCATGACCCCACAATCCCCATCAGCGGTGTGGGTGAAGGAAGCTGGCCCAGCCTGGTCGACGAGTTGCAGAAACTGACGAACCTGCCGCACGAAACCGTCCAGCAGCGCCTGAATGGAACCCGCAAGTACGGCGTCGCCTTCGAGGGATGGGGCCGGCTTCAGCGGAACTTCACCCACTACTTCACGCCACAGCAGGTGTCCTTTGCCTACCACCTGTCTGCCGACGTCATGGCGGACCTTCTTCAGGAGTGCACGCGAGCACGTCATGTGGACGCCAGGGTGCTCGGGATCGCCAGGGTCGACGAAGGCGCCGAGGTGAGTTTCGAGGGCATGGCGCCGGAGCACTATGACCTTGTCTTCGATGCCCGAGGGTTCCCGGCAGAACTGGACGCCGAGCAGCACATCGACATTCCGTTCATTCCGACCAACACGGCCATCATCCGGCGCGCGCCGGCCATGATTGGTGAAGATCTCGGGCAAGCGGTCCGGCAGCCGACCTACACCCGCGCGGTTGCCCGTCCGCACGGGTGGGTCTTCGTGATTCCGCTGACGGTCCACACATCCTACGGGTACATCTTCAATCGCAACATCTCCAGCCTTGCCGAGGTCAACGCGGACTTTGACGATTTCCTGGAAGCCGACGGCGTCACGGAATTCGAGCCGCGCGCCATCATCCCATTCCCGAACTTCGTTCATCGCCGGATCTTTGACGGGGCAATCGCCCGCATCGGCAACGCGGCGGCCTTCATGGAACCCCTCGAGGCAACCGCGATCGTCTCTGCACAGTTGCAGATCGGCATGGTTCTCCACATTCGCCTCAGTCGCGAGAGAGAGAATCTCGAACGCGATGCTCCGGTGGTCAATCGCTTCCTCATCAGCACCATTCTGCGTTACGGCCTCTTCGTCGGATGGCACTATTCCTGTGGCTCGTTGTATGACACACCGTTCTGGCGCCACGCCCGCTATCATGCCTGGCCACAACACCGCCTGGCCGCCGCACCCGAGTCCGTCGGGTGCTCCGCGCTCAGCAAGTTCGACGACATGATCGACCTGCTGAACCAGCCGGTCATCGCCAGGGAGGACTGGCACCGGATGTGTGCTGTTCCTCTCACCAGCTACGCCCAGATATCCCAGGGTCTTGGCATCATCTGACCGCCCTCTCCGGCGACCGGTCACCCTTGACCTTTCCCGGGCGGCCATGCATACCTGCGACACCAATGCCCTGTTCAAGTCGAGTGGGGCGCGCCTTGTCGACTCGATTCCATGGGGAGGTCGTGCCCCGCCGTGTTCAACAATCCATTTGACTCCTTTCACAATACTGTTGCCGAAGCGAAGGACGAGCGTGAGCAGCTCGACCGGTTGCTGACCGTTTCCACGCCGCGGGAACGTCTTCTCGTTGGCATCATCGCCCTCGTCGTGGCACTGCTTGCCGCATGGCTCTTTCTTGGCAGCGTCTCCCACAGCCGGGCGGTGGACGGGGTCGTCGCTGAACCCGCCAACGGTGACAGTCTGCAACTTCTCGTCTGGGCGGGGCATGACCACGCGACGTCTGTCGGCCCCGGCCTGCAGGCCACTGTCAAGCTGACCGCTGCCGACGGCAGCGCGCATACGTTCAAGGGAGAGATTGCGTCGGTTTCTGCCGTGCCTTCTGCGCGGGATCTGGCGGTGCCGGTTCCCATGTACCTTGTTGATGTCGCCATTGATCGAGGTCTCTCCACGGCGGTGCCCGCCGGCATCAGGTGCCGGCTTGTCATCGAACTCGCCAGGCAGTCTCCGTTCTCCCTGCTGGGTATGAGGCCATCCTGAGATGCAGGCGCGCGCCTCCCGGGAGGCCGGCGACAGGACGACACCGGACACCAGGCGGCAAAGAGTCGCCACTCCGGTTGTCCTGCAGATGCACGCGTCGGAGTGCGGCGCCGCTTGCCTCGGCAGTGTCCTCGGCCACTTCGGGCGATGGGTCCCGCTGACCGAACTCCGGGAAAAGTGCGAGGTGAGTCGGGACGGCAGCAGCGCGGCCAGCATCCTGCGGGCCTCGAGGCAGTATGGTCTTGAGTGCCGTGGACTGAGCCTCAGGGCCGATCAGCTCAGGAAACTGCAGGTGCCCCTGATCC
>JAJEBJ010000221.1 GCA_022822575.1 Alphaproteobacteria bacterium
GATCGGCGAGTTCGTGGCTGCTCTCAACCGCACGCTGCGCGGTCTGCGGCAGCGCTACGAGGATTTCCAGTTCGACGTTCGCGAGATCAAGGACGCTCAAATCGACAAGGACATCGTGGGCCGGATCCAGGCGGCTTGCCAGCCGGTGGAGGACCGCTACCGTTTCACCGGAGGCTCGGAGCTGCGTCCCCGCAACGCCATGCAGATCAGGGTCCCGCTGTTTCTGTTCATGTTCGCAGAGGAGCTGCCACGGTCGTTCCTGCCGCTGTTCATCGCCCGACACAGTCCCACCGACACCGTCATTTCCCAGGAGTTGCTGTTCGGACTTCCGATTACGCTGTTCATGCTGGCCGGCATGGTCGTGGTACCGCTGGGCGGTGGTCTCGCCGACCGTTTTGGAGCACGGAAGGTATTCCTCGCCGGGATCCTGCCTGCGACGATCGGGTACGTAGGCACCTTTTTCGCGCAGGGCTACTATGACCTCGTCGGCTGGCGGATTCTGTCCGGCGTCGGCTACGGTCTCATCTTCATCGCCGCGCAGGCCTGGGTCGCGGACAACACCGACGTGCGCAACCGCGCACAGGGGATGTCGGTGTTCGTGGGCGGGGTATTTGCCGCCACCATTTGCGGTCCGTCCATCGGGGGCATCTTCGCCGACCGCATCGGCTTCGAGGCGACGTTCCTGATCTCCGCCGGGCTCGCCGTCATTTCGGGGTTGCTCGTCTACGCGATGCTCGATGGAACCGTCAGGACGCGGACGGCGCACGCAACCGTGTTCGGCGGCCGGGCGTGGCGAGCGTTGCTCTCCGACAGCCGCCTGTTCGCCGTCACCGTGCTCGCGGCGATACCGGGCAAGCTGATTCTGGCCGGTTTTCTGTTCTACCTGGTGCCGCTGTATCTGAGCGAGCTCGGGAACCGGCAGTCCATCATCGGTTGGATGATCATGCTCTACGGAGTGTCCACCCTCGCCTGCATGCCATTCGCGGCCCGATTCGCCGACCGGTCCGGGCGCCACGCCGCGGTCGTCGCGGCAGGCGGGCTGCTGGCAGGTCTCGGATGCCTGGCGAGCCTGTCGGTGGCTACGGTCGGGGGCCCGTCGAATGCCGTGATGATCGCAATTCTCGCTCTGGGTTTCGGCCACGCGTTGTCGCTCACGTCGCAAATCGCCATCGTCCAGGAAATCGCCAGCTTCCACGGCGGCCTGGGCCAGGCATCGGTCATCGGCGCCTACCGGCTGGTGGAGCGAGCGGGAATGGTGCTCGGCCCGATCGTCGCCGCGGGACTTGCGGCGGCCTACGGCTATCAGGGCGCCATCGTCGGCATCGGCGTCATCGTGCTCGTATCCATTGCGCTGTACATGGTGGTGATGAACATGTCGCGTAGCGCGCCATCCGCGCACAGGAGAAAGATGGCATGAGCCGCCCATTTCGCCTTGCCGTCCTGGTGCTGTTCGTCCTCCTCGGGCTTGCGGGGCGCCAGGGTATGGCCCAGACCTCAGGCGATTCCCAAGTCGTCAAGCCACACAGAATCTTCGCCGTGGTGTGGCGCGGCGAGACTGAGGTCGAGCAGGGGTTCCGCGACTACCTCACCCAGCGAGGCATCCCGTTCGAGATGACGGTGCGCAACCTGAATCTCGATCGGGGCAATGCACCTCCAATCGTGGAGGAAATCAAGCGGGTGCGACCCGATCTCGTCTACACGTGGGGGACAGGCACCACCTCGAGCATCGTCGGAAAGATCGATGCCGACACGCCGGAGTCCTTTGTGCGGGACATACCGGCGGTGTTCACGCTCGTCTCCTATCCCAAGGTAGCCAAGATCGTCGCAAGCTACGAGAGCACGGGGCGTTCGGTCACCGGTGTCGCATTTCTCGCTCCGGTCGAAACCCAGCTCAAGACCATCCTGGCGTACCGGCCGTTCAAGACAGTGGCCGTCGTCTACGACCGGACCGCGGGCAATTCACGCATCAATGTCGCGGAGTTGCGCGAAGTCGCCCCCAAATTGAAAATCAAACTGATCGAGCTTCCGGTGCCCCTGGGCGAAAACGGCAAGTCGGATCCGGCCACGCTCCCCGACCTCGTCAAGCAGGCGAAGGAAGACGGCGCCGAGATACTGTACATGGGTCCGGACTCGTTCCTGACCCGCCACGCCAAGACCTACACGTCTGCGGCCATTGCGGCCGGACTGCCTACCTTCGCCTCGACGCAGGCCCCGCTGAAGAACTCGCGGGCGATGTTCGGGCTTGTGACCGACTACCACACCCTGGGCAAGCTGACGGCATTGCAGGCAGAGCGGATTCTCGTTGAGAAACGTCGACCCGAGGATCTCCCGGTGGCGCGCCTGGCGCGTTACAAGCTCTGGATCAACATCGACGTGATGCGCGAAATCGGCATGTATCCGCCCATGGACATGATCGCAATCGCCGATTTCAAGACCAGCTCCGGCGGCTAGCGGGCAAACTCGGGGATCAGGACGTTGCTGCTGCGCACCCGGATCAGCCTGCTTGTCATTCTGGCCTTCGCCGTCATCTGCGTCGGGCTCGCACTCGCCTCGATCGCGCGAGAGGACCTGATCAAGGCGCAGTACTCGGGCGCCACGATCACGGACCGGTCCACGTTGTGGCGCAAGATCAGCAGCAGCCTGGTCCAGCGCATGCAGGACAAGGCATGGATCGCGGCAGAGGACGAAACACTCCGTCGAGCCGTCTACACCGGCGACCAGGAAGCGACCCAGCGGATTGGGGCGGTGATCACCGAACGACTTCGCGAGCAGGGAATCGCCGATCGGTTCGATGTGCTGTACGCCGACGGATCGCTTGCCTATTCCTCGCAATCCGGACTGTTCCAGACCCCGGTGATCTCCGCCGGGGCAGCCGCAAACGCCATCCAGACAGGCGCTCGAATCGGCGGCTTCGGCAACGACCAGCAGCGCAATGTCGCGGTCGTCCTGGGATTTCCGCTGGGTGCGCCTGCGGGCGCGGTCGGGATCGGCGGGCTCGGTGTATACGCCACCGGCATCGACGAGGCGATCCTGGAGATGGAGCAGGCAACCAAGTCGTCGGTTCTGGTCGTCAATCGCCGCGGCCGCCTGATCGCGGGCACGGCCGAGACCCTGTGGGGAAGCCTCGGCAGGCTCATCGATCTGAGCGAGGTCAAT
>JAJEBJ010000332.1 GCA_022822575.1 Alphaproteobacteria bacterium
GTGGGCATGAGGGCTCCATTCCCGGCGCGGCCACCTTTCCACCCCTCCTGCGACGCCTCGATGATCGGCATGCCCGCTGGTTCGCGGGGCTCGCCGTTCCAGCGCCCGCGGGCGAGCCGTTGTGGATAGCCGCCGCCGTAAAGCGACAGGACAGCTCCGGTGAGTCCACCCATTCCCGCACCATTCACTTCCGCCCAGTGCCAGAAGCGCCGGGCAAGATCATCGATGTCGAGACCGTTTCCAGCCATTGCCGCTTCGGCAATGATGATGGCCTGTGCCAGGTCGTCGTCGTCGGGATACCCGGATCGGGCAACGATGTCCTCCATGCCCCGGGGAAAGGCCTCGGCGATCGCCCGGGCTTGCCATCCCTCTGTCGTGATACCCAGGAGATTGCCGACAGCCAGTCCGACCATCAGGCCCCGTGCGCGATCATCAACCATGGTGCGCGCTCCGCCTGGTGTCGTACGAGAACGAGGCATGGATCAGCGCATCTTCCAGGACGAGGGCCTGGCCCGTCAGACGGCGTCCGGTCACCCGGTGTTCGCAGCCGAGGCCGACGCCAGGCGCAGTCTCGGCCGGTGACGTTCCCAGACGCCTGACTCTCCTGAGGGCGAGGGTGGCAGACGGGCGACCCTTGGACTGTCCGGTTTCGATGAAGTGTGACCGCACCAGCGCTCCCCAGTGTTTGCGGAGAAGATGTGGTGCACCGAAGAGATCCATGGCCGTGACATCCCTGCCGTGCGCCACGACAATGCCGCACTGTCCGGGAAGCGGACCACATTCAACGAGGGCTTCGACAGTTTCCCCGTGAGAGGGGAGACGCCGATAGGTTTTCTCCAGTTCTTCGGCGGCGTCCGTCGGTGACGCGATGCCTTCCCGCAGCATCATGGCCGAGATGTCGTCCCAGATGGCGCCCTGATCGCTCATGCGGTCCCGGTTGGCACTGAAGGACCTGTTGACGCTGGCCCGCTTCCTCTTCCGGATCCGCTCGGGCGCGAAGGCCTCCGCGCGGCGCCATGCCCGATGGCGACCCCATCGGCCCTGTTCCAGGCACGATACGGGAACATCAAGCTTGGATCCGGCCTGAACGAGAACAGTGGCGTTGATGGTGCGATTCTGATTGCCGCCGGTGAAATGTTCACCCTCGACGATCAGGATCGGCCTGGCGGTTGGATTGGTGACCTGCAGTGCTCCGACTGTCGCCACATCGAACTCGCTGACGATCAGTCCCGACGAACCGCCGGTGTCGATGGACGGAAGGCGGTTGTCCTGCAGATAGACGGGGAAGAACGAGACACCGAGGCGCGTGATCGGAGATCCTACGGCGGCGTTTTCAAGGCTGGGTATGGTCATGCTAACCTCCTTGGGTTTATTGTGGCAATGACAATTATATGGCATTCATTATTGTCCGTACAACAATAAATATTCCATGGACGGAATTGTGAGGAATCACCGTGAGTTATCCGCCATTTGCCGTCACCGTCGACATAGCGCTCTTCACCATCGAGGATGACATCTTCAAGATTCTGTTGATCGAACGCGGTGGGGATCCCTATTGCGGAGACCTCGCCCTGCCGGGCGGCTTCGTGCTTCCCGACGAGGATCTCGACGCGGCAGCCGCCCGGGAATTGGAGGAAGAAACCGGCCTCGCCGACGACGCCTGGCACCTCGAGCAGCTCGCCGCCTACGGCGATCCGGCTCGGGATCCGCGCATGCGCACAGTGACGGTCGCCTTCTGGGCCATCACCGCCAGTCTGCCCCGCCCCCGGGGCGGCAGCGATGCGGCAGCCGCCTACCTCGTGCCCGTGGACAGAATCGAAGGCGATCATCTTCGCCTCGCCTTCGACCATGACCGGATCGTCGAGGATGCGGTGGACCGGATCCGCTCAAGACTGGAAACGACGACCATTGCCGCACAGTTCTGCCCGCCAGCCTTCACGGTCGCAGAGTTGCGCAAGGTCTATGAAACGATCTGGAACACCCCTCTCGATCCGGGAAACTTCCAGAGGTTTGTGCGCGACAGCGGCGCATTCACACCCGTATCGTCCTTCAAACCGATCGTCCACGCCCGGGCAACCCCGCATGCTCGCGTCCTGGAACCAGCCGTTGCTCTCCTTGGGCCAAGTGAGGGGGCGACCGACGACACAGAAGCCGGGTCCTCTGCCGATTCGGCGCCGTCCCTTGATCGCCTTGCGTCCGGGGAGAAGACCGTGAAGCGGAGCAGGCGCGGGCGGCCGGCGTCCAGATGGATGGTAAGGGAAGGGCGGCCCGGCATGCTTGCGAAGCCGCTGCGCCGAAAGACAGACGACTCGTGACGCTTCAGGGCGCCTCGAGCGGAACCATGTCGAGAATGTTGGCCTGGAAGAAGGTCAGAGAGGTTTCGCCGTAGTCGGCCAGTTCACCGGTCTTCATCATCGGTGAATGCAGGGCCTTTTGCTGTTGTTCGACGACCCACATGTCCTCGATCTGAAAGTCGAGGGCCTCCATGGCGTGACAGCCCAGTTCATCGATGGAAATGTAGCGTCGGCCATCCTTCATGATGTGACCATGACCGCTGGTGCCGCTTCTGCGCCCCTCCTCTTTCGGTTTCTCATCCTTCGGCCGGGGCGCCATCCAGGTGCGCAGCTCGAGGTAGCAGCGCTCCGGACCGACCGGGACGATCACGTAAGCCGAGAAGAATATGGACGTGGCCAGCACCCCGGAATTGGGAAAGAACTGCCACACAACGGGACGCCGTCCCGACATCGCGGTTCCGGGTATGGTGGCGTAGTGTGAGTTTTCCCGGGACGGGTTTTCGCCGAAGCCGATGGAGACCCAGTGACGGTGAACCGCATCCCAGTCCTGATCCTCCACGTCGGGACCCATGAGAGTCTTGTCGTGGAGATAGCTCAGGTGGTAGCCATCCATCGCGTTCTCGCAGAACACCTTCCAGTTGCAGTGTATGTCGTAGCGTATCGGGCGTTTCTCGGACAGTCCTTCCAGTGAATGTGGCCACATGTGGGTCCTGGGCATGGAGCCGATCCAGGTATCGAAGTCCTCGTCGGGTTGAGCCATCGGATTGACGAACACGAGGTCGCCGATGGTACCGACGCTGCCGGAGTGCAGGGGCCAGTCCGCCAGGTTCATGCCGGCGAAGCAGAGGTCCTTCTTCGGCAGTCCCCGCAGACTTCCGTCATCGATGTTGTAGGTCCAGGCGTGATAGGGGCAGACGATGCCGTGGCGGCAGTTGCCCGCCCCCTCTTCGAAGATCTGCGTTCCCCGGTGTCGGCACGTGTTGTGGTAGGCGCGCAGTGAACCATCCCTCGTGCGCACGACGATCATGGGATAGCGGTTGATCTGAACCGCCTTGTAGTCTCCGACATGCAGCACATCCTGAGCCGTGCAGGCAAAGGTCCAGGACCGGCTGAACAGCTCCCGGTGTTCCCGTTCGAACCAGGTGCTGGAGTAGTAGCACTGCTTCGGCAACAGCTGCCGGGCCTTGTTCGGTTTCGGGGGAACGGTCATGTCTCGCATCTCCCTTGTTGCCATCGCTTCCGGTCAAGGATCCAGAACGACGGCCTTCACTCTATCGAAGGCCGTGACCGGGATGTCCCCTGTTCGGGGCGTTCGACACGCACGGTCAGGATGTCGGCGTTGGTGAAGCTCTGGTGGTGAACCGACGAGGTGTAGTGCCGCAGAAGCCTGAGGGAAAGTTCCCTTTCGACCGTGGTCCTGTCAGGCTGTTCGCCGAGTACCATGATTTGGTCCTCGATGTTGCCTTCGCTTCCCGATGTGACGAACTCAAGCTCGATGGAGGAGCCCTCGCCGCGCGCCTTGACCACAAGCCTCCTGGCATCACTGCTGTCGTCGGCAGTCATCAGTGTCGCAACCATCTCGTCGCCAACAAGGATGAGGCGGTCCGTCTGCACTTCGGTCCAGCCGTGTCGTTTGGCGATCTTCTTGAGAAATTCGGATATCTCCTGGAGCGTATCGGTTTCCAGTCTCGTTTTCAGGACAGCGCTTTTCGGCGACATCAGGTTGAGACAAACCGTCAGCACGACGGCCGTGATACCCCCGGCGGTCATGCCATTGCCGACGAGACTGCCCATCCAGGGACCCAGCAGGTCCGGGAAGATGACACCGTGCTGAAAACCGGTACCGATCCAGAAGGCGGTGCCGACCATCAGACTCTTGCGATAGTCCATGCCGTCGCCGATCACGAGGCGCATGCCGGCGACGAACAGAAGGCCGAGAAGGACAATCAGGTAGGCGGCCGCCACTGCCGCCGGAATTGCCAGCACGAGGGCCGCGAACTTCGGCACAAAGGCGGCGAACAGGAGAACCAGGCCGACACAGACCCCGACCCTGCGCGACGCGATGCCGGTCAATTCCACGACCGCGATGCTCGTCGAATAGGTCGTGTTGGGAATCGTCCCGGCAAGCCCTGAAAGGAAGTTGCCCACACCGTCGGCAGAAACCGCACCCTGAACCACCTTGTAGTCGATGGCTCGACGGTGTTTCCAGGAAACCGACTGGATGGCGACGGAATCGCCCACGGTCTCGATGGCGCCGACATAGGTCACGAAGATGAAGGCCGGCAGCAAGATCCAGAACGTCGGTCCGAAATCAAGATCGAATCCCGGCCAGCCACCGTCCGGAATGCCGATCCAGCCGGCTGCGGCAACCCGGGCCATGTCGTAGAGACCAAACCATGCAGCGACGAGACAACCGATGACAATACCGATGATAGGCGCCCACAGGCGCAGGGAGGACCGCGAGCCAAAGGCAATGGCAAGCATGATGACGAGCGTCGTGCCTGCAACGAGCGGCGAGGCCAGTGGTTCAACGTCGTCCGGGACATCTGCCAGCATGTCGAACACGATGGGCATGACGGTCACCGGAATCATCATGATGACGGTCCCGGTCACCGCCGGTGTCAGGATCCGGCGCAGGATCGAAAGACGCCTGGCCAGCGTGAACTGGACCAGGGATGACAGGAAGACGAGCGTGGCCAGCATGCCCGGTCCACCCTCGGCCAGAGCCGTGACACACACGGCAATGAAGGCGCCGGAAGTCCCCATGATGAGAATGTAGCCAGAGCCGAACGGCCCGATCCTGTGAGCCTGGAGAATGGTTGTGAGGCCACTCACGACGAGGGCGGCGAAGGCGGCCCAGACAAGAAAGGCCTCGCTGCCCCCTCCGGCCCTCACCACGATTGCCGGTGCCAGGACGATGCCGGTGACCACAAGAATCGCGAACTGGGTCCCCAGGCCGATGGTCAGAAGGAGCGGCGGTTTGTCGTGGGGTTCAAAGCGAACCCCGGTGTTGCGGGTTTCGTTCATGTCACGCGCCGCGTCCGAGTTTGCGCAGGGCAAGACCCGCGGCCAGGTAGACGATGATGTAGACGATGACCCGGTAGACGGCGGCCGAACCTGGCGGAATGCAGATGAAGCTGAAACCGGTCAAACCGCGCCGGCCGATCTCGTGGGCAATGCGGATGACTTCGTAGTCGGTCATGGCGATGGGTTCCACCAGTTCGCCGAGGATGTCTCCCGGCGCCGGCCCGGCGCCACCCATGACATCCATGTCAAAGTGGGCGTAGACGCCCCGGGTGCCATCCCAGGCGCGATCGAGCTCCCGGACACATCCCTCGATCCCCAGGCCTGTGCGCAGTTCCCACGAGGAGATGAAGCGGGCGCCGTCATCCAGATAGCGGCGAACGGTGTCGCTTGTCTCCAGCATGCCGCGTTCGCCGATCTCGACAAGATTGCGGGGATGCATGTTGTCGAGAAACTCGTACATCTTGTGTTTCCAGGACGCAGCGCCTGCAATCCTCGGATCTCCGGTCAGATAGTCGAGAGGCTGGGCATCCCAATGCGTATCGAGACTGACGCATCCCACCGCACCTTCCGTGTGTTCGGCGCAGGCCTTGGCGATGGCAAAGCTGCCGCAGGGGCTGTTCTGCCCGATCACCACCGGAACAGCACCGGCGCGCAAGGCGTCCCGGCACTTCGCCTCCACGGCCTCCTGCGCGGCAAGGATGCGCTCGGGCGTCTGGTTCTCCATGACGTCCGGGGGAATGTCCGCATCGCCGTAGTCGACCATGGTGATGTGATCGAAGAGCTCCAGGTCGAAATCCTGGATGTAGCCACCCGGGTAGCGTGCCGACTGCTGGCGGACCCGCTTGGGCGCCTCGATCCATTCTTCCATGGCGACACCGGCGTACTTTCCATCCTCGGCGGCGACATAGGGCGCGCCGATGATGACCACGTCCGCGCCTTCAAGATCATCCGGCGTCCTCGCGACGGGACGCGACATGAACGAGGGCGTCTCCGGCGCGACAAGCGGGAATTCTCGCCTTCCGGCGAAACTTGTCGCCATGAAGGTCTCCCAGTCCGGATAACCAGTGTTGCTCATGGGACGTCATCCTCTTTGCGCGGTCCGCCGCCAGCGTCGTGGCCCTCGGGAACAATTGCAAGATGGTAGAGACGAAATCCCGGGCTTGTTCTGTCGACGCACTCCATGGCATGTCCCATGTCAGGCAGAGGTACTGGAAACGATGCCAGGTGCATTGCACGGGGTGCGCATCATTGATCTGACCCGTATGGTGTCGGGACCTTCCGCCACCATGCTGCTCGCCGATCAGGGCGCCGATGTCATCAAGGTCGAGAGCCCCGCCCGCGGTGGAGATACCACGCGCGGCGTGTCGGCCAATGAACACGGTCTCGCATCGTCCTATCTCAACAACAACCGCAACAAGCGTTCCATCGCCATCGATCTCAAGCACGCCCGCGGCATCGAGGTGCTGATGCGCCTTGTCGCGGGCGCTGATGTCCTGGTCCAGAACTTCCGGCCCGGCGTTGCGGAACGCATCGGGGTTGGCGAAGACGACGTGAGGAAGCACGCACCGGCCATCATTCACGTGTCGATTTCGGGATTCGGCCCGACCGGACCCTTTGCGGCAAAACCGGTCTATGACCCCCTCGTGCAGGCCCTTTCCGGGCTGACGACCGTGCAGGCCGGCTCAGACGAGGCGCGGCCGCGCCTCGTGAGAACCATCATCCCCGACAAGCTCACCGGTATCGTCGCCGCCCAGGCGATCGCGGCGGCGCTCTTCAACCGGGAGAGAACCGGAGAGGGCCAGGCGATCCACGTCTCCATGCTCGATTCGGTCATCGCCTTCCTGTGGGGATCGGACATGGAAGCCCAGACCATGGTCGATCACGGGATCCGCCAGCAGCATGCCCAGAGCTTCATCGATCTCATCTACGAGACGAGCGACGGCCACATTTCTGTGGCGGTCCAGCAGGACAAGGAATGGGAGGCTCTCACGCGCGCCCTGAAGAGGCCCGAGTGGCTCGAGGACGAGCGCTTTCGCACACCGGCCGGTCGCCAGCGTCACATCGACGCAAGGCTCGAACTGACCCAGGAGGTCCTGCGAACGGCCACCAGCGCCGAATGGCTTGAACGGCTCGAGGCCGAGGATGTTCCCTGTGCCCCCGTGCTCAACCGCAACGACATGATCCGTCACCCGCAGATCGCCGCCAACGGTATCGTCACCGAACATGATCATCCCCTCGTCGGCAGGATACGCCAGGCGCGTCCTGCCGCGCGGTTCTCGAAGACCGATTTCGAGCTGCGCGAATCCGGTGCACAGCTCGGAGAGAACACGGACGAGATCCTGACGGAGGCCGGCTACGATTCCGGAACCATCGCCACACTGCGCCGCACCGGGGCCTTCGGGAACTGAACGATGATCGACTTCTACTATTGGCCGACACCCAACGGCTGGAAGGTCGCCATCCTCCTCGAGGAACTCGGGGTGGACTACACGTTGATCCCTGTCGACATTTCAAGGGGCGAACAGTTTGCGCCTGACTTCCTTGAAACGAGCCCGAACAACCGCATTCCCGCCATCGTCGACCACGACCATCCAGGAGGGCCGCTGCCTGTCTTTGAATCGGGCGCCATCATGCTCCATCTCGCCCGCAAGCACCGGCGCTTTGTCGCCAACGATCCCGTCGGCGAAAAGGAAACCCTTGAATGGCTGTTCTGGCAGGTGGGCAACCAGGGACCCATGGCAGGTCAGCTCTCGCACTTCGTCAACTATGCGCCCGATGACCAGCCTTACGCCCGTGAACGTTACGCGCGGGAGTACGACCGCTGCCTGGGTGTTCTCGAACGCCGCCTTGACGGGCGCACATGGCTGGTCGGGGACTCCTATTCCATCGCCGACATGATCTGCTGGCCATGGGTTCTGATCGCAAGGCCGCTCACGGCAAGTCTTGATGACGTTCCCAACGTGCGTGACTGGCGCCAGCGGATCAAGGAACGCCCGGCGGTGCAGAGGGCTGTCGATCTCGGCAAGGAGTTCCGGCGTTCCGCCGCGCCATCCAAGGAGGAGCGCGACATTCTCTTCAACCAGACCGCCGCCACGGCCGGTCGCCGGCAGGCGTGATCAGTGGCGGAAGTGACGGACTCCGGTCATCACCATGGCCATGTCATGTGCATCCGCAGCGGCGATCACCTCCTCGTCCCGCACACTGCCGCCTGGCTGAATGACGGCCGTCGCCCCGCCTTCAGCGGCCTCGAGCAGACCATCGGCAAAGGGAAAGAAGGCATCTGAAGCGACCACCGATCCGGAGATCGCAAGGCCGGACCGGCCGGCCTTTTGCCGGGCGATCATGGCGCTGTCGACACGACTCATCTGTCCCGACCCGATCCCGAGGGTCTGTCCGTTCCGGGCATAGACGATGGCATTGGAGCGCACGTGCTTGACGACGCGGAAGGCAAACAGCATGTCGTCGAGTTCACCGGGGTCCGGCTGGCGCCTGGTCACGACCTTCATGTCATTCGTTGTCAGGCCGTATCGGTCGGGGGTCTGTGCCAGGAGCCCTGATCCTGCAGACCGGATCATCAGGAAGTCCTTTCCCGAAGGCGGGTCACCGGCAAGGAGCAGTCTCGGGTTCTTTCTCCCTTCCAGGATGTCACGCGCCGCACGGCTGGCATCGGGTGCAATGACCACCTCCGTGAAGATTCCGGTGATGGCCTCCGCCGTCTCGCGATCAAGGGGCTGGTTGGTCGCGACCACACCGCCGAATGCGCTCAACCGGTCACAGGCAAGCGCCTTGCGGTAGGCATCGATGAGAGAGTCCCCGAGTGCCACGCCACAGGGATTGGTGTGCTTGACGATGACGACGGCAGGTCCGTCACGGTCGAATTCCCCAACGGCCTCGAGGGCCGCGTCGGCGTCATTGAGATTGTTGTAGGAAAGACCCTTGGAGCCATCCTGACGTGCCGTCGTCACGCCCGGCTCTCCGCTCCCGACATGGTAGAACGCGGCGGCCTGATGAGGATTCTCTCCGTAGCGCAGGCGGCGATCGAGCCTGCCCGAGACGGTGAGTCGGCGGGGAAAGGTCTCGTTCGACTCTCCCAGAAACCGTGTCGCCACGGCCGCATCGTAGGCAGCCGTCATCTGGTAGGCGATGCCGGCCATCCGCAAGCGAAAGGCGCCGGAGGCGGCTCCCTCGTGCTGTTCCATCTCGTCTATGAGGGCGGGGTAGTCTTCGGGATCGGTCATCACGGTGACGAAGGCATGGTTCTTGGCCGCTGCTCGGACAAGCGCCACCCCGCCGATGTCGATGGCCTCGATCGTCCCCGTCCAGTCGGCGCACCTGGCGACCACGTCCTCGAAGGCATAGAGATTGACCACCACAAGATCGATGCCCCTGATGCCGTGTTCGGACATCTCGCGGACATGATTCGCGGCATCGCGGCATCCCAGGATCCCTCCGTGAATGGCCGGATGGAGTGTCTTCACGCGGCCATCCAGGATCTCGGGAAACCCCGTGACCTGGCTGATGGGGGTGACGGGCAGGCCCTCGGCGACGAGGGCCGCGGCGGTGCCGCCCGTTGATATCAGTTCAACGCCACGGGAAACGAGAAATCGGGCTAGATCAACGAGACCGGACTTGTCTGTGACGGAGAGAAGCGCTCGCCTGATGGTCATTCAGGGACCCCGGAGAGAAACGCTGTCAGGTGTTCATGGAGTCGAAGAAATCGCTGTTGTTCTTCGTGCTCTTGAGCTTGTCGATGAGGAACTCCATGGCGTCCACGGAACCCATGGGCATGAGAATACGGCGCAGGACCCACATCTTGGCCAGCTCGGCCCGGCCAACCAGGAGTTCCTCCTTGCGGGTGCCCGACTTGCCGATATCGATGGCCGGGAAGATGCGCTTGTCGGCAATCTTGCGGTCCATGACGATCTCGGAATTGCCGGTACCCTTGAACTCTTCGAAGATGACCTCATCCATCCTGCTGCCGGTCTCGATGAGCGCCGTGGCAATGATGGTCAGGCTGCCGCCGCCCTCGATGTTGCGCGCCGCTCCGAAGAACCGCTTCGGGCGTTGCAGGGCATTGGCGTCGACACCACCGGTGAGCACCTTGCCCGAGGATGGCACGACCGTGTTGAAGGCCCGTGCCAGGCGGGTGATCGAATCCAGCAGAATCACCACGTCGCGTTTCTGTTCGACGAGACGCTTGGCCTTCTCGATCACCATCTCGGAAACGGCGACATGACGGCTGGCCGGCTCGTCGAAGGTCGAGGCAATGACCTCGCCCCTGACCTGGCGCTGCATGTCGGTCACCTCTTCGGGACGCTCGTCGATGAGCAGGACGAGAAGGTAGACCTCCGGATGGTTGCTTTCGATCGCATGGGCGATGTTCTGCATGAGAACGGTCTTGCCGGCGCGTGGCGGCGACGTCAGAAGGGCCCGCTGCCCCTTGCCGAGCGGAGAGATCAGCTCGATCACCCGGGTCGACAGATCCTTCCTGGTGGGATCCTGGACCTCGAGGCTCAGTTTTTCCTCCGGATAGAGTGGCGTGAGATTGTCGAACGGCACCCTGTGGCGCGTCGTCTCGGGTTCCTGGAAGTTGATGTGACTGAGCTTGACGAGTGCGAAATAGCGTTCGTTCTCCCGGGGACTCCGTATCGTTCCTTCCACCGTATCGCCGGTCTTGAGGGAAAACCGCCTGATCTGTCCGGGACTGACATAGATGTCATCGGGACCAGGCAGGTAGTTGGCCTCGGGGCTGCGCAGGAAACCGAATCCGTCCGGCAGCACCTCGAGTACCCCCTGGCCGCTGATCGGCACGTCCTGTTCCGCCATCTCCTTGAGAATGGCGAACATGAGATCCTGTTTTCTGAGAACACTCGCTCCCTCGATGCCGAGTTCCTCGCCATAGGCGAGAAGCTCCTCGGGTTTGCGATTCTTCAACTCCTGCAGATTGAGTGCGCCATGACTCATGGCTGCAAACCCGGTCTGCACATTTTCATTGCCCGTCAAGGTCATGATGAACCTGCTGAATAGCGATGGGAAGGAACGAAACGACGCTGCTGCTGTCACGTCTGGAAGGGTGCCGAACTGCGTCCCGCAAAGGCGGGTGATTCGACAGGACCGGTGAACGGCCAGGAATGAAAGGGACCCTAGAGCAGGTCATCCGGGCCTGTCAAATCCGATTCACGGGTGCGCGGATTGCGAACTAGAACGGCCTGACGACGACCATGATGACGATGATCACCAGCAAAACAGTCGGAACCTCGTTGATCAGCCGAAAGAAGCGGCTGGTACGGCGGTTGCGATCCTCGGCGAAGGCGCGCCACAACGACACGAACCATCCGTGAACAGCGGACATGGCGATGAAGGCCACAGCCTTCACGAGCCACCAACCCTCGCTCCACAGCGTCCAGCCTGCATCGAGTATCAGAAGGATGCCGAAGACGAAGGCGGCCACCATCGCCGGATTGATGATTCCCTTGAGGAGGCGGCGTTCCATGACCTTGAAGGTCTCGGACTGGCGTGAACCGGGCTCGCAGTCGACATGATAGACGAAGAGCCTGGGGAGATAGAGCATGCCGGCCATCCAGGCGATCACCGCAAGAAGGTGGAACGCCTTGATGACGTCATGCCAGGCGCCGAGGAAGCCGTCCATGTCACCCTGTCCTCAAGGGGCACCTGGTAAACGACGCCGGGCAGATCCTGCCGCCATGTCCGGACGCCAGTGTCGGCCGTTCATCGTCCAGAGCAGACCTGACGAGTGCCGCCAGACCGTCGATAAAGGTGTCATCGCAAGAAACAGTCGCTATGCGCCTGTAGAACGGGCATTCCGCATCCCGGGCTCGCCGGCGATACTCGACGTCGAGTTCGACAAGGGTCTCGCTGTGCTCACTGACAAAGGCGACGGGCACGACAATGACACCGGTTCCGGTCCTGCCGGCCCGGTCGATTTCCTCCTCCGTCGACGGACCGATCCAGTCGAGCGGTCCGACGCGTGACTGATAGCACACCGTCCAGTCGAGATCGCTGCGTGCGATGTCATCGACGATGGCCTCGGCTGTCTGCTCGACCTGCCACTGGTAGGGGTCGCCGCGTCGGATGATCTTTTCCGGCAGGCCGTGAGCGGAAAACAGAACCCTTGACGGCTGTCCCGCGGTTTCGTCGAGGGCGCTCCTCACAGCCGCCGCGTAACTGCCGACAAGACCGGAACAACGTGGCCAGCAGCACACTATCCTGGTTGGCACGTCACGTCCGTGACGCCGCCAGGACCGGATCCATTCCCTCATCGAGGATGCCGTCGTCGTCGTCGAGAACTGGGGATAGAGCGGCAGCAGCACGATCCTCTGCGGCTCGAATCCGGCCACCTCCATTGCCGCATCCTCGCTCATCGGATGCCAGTAGCGCATGGCAATGAACACCCTGATCGCCTCATCGCCCAGGGCCGCCTCAAGCGCCCGGGCCTGCTGGCGTGTGTTCTCGAGGAGGGGAGAATGTCCGCCGATCTCTCCATAGATCTTCTTCGCTTCACCCTGGCGGCGGTGCGATATCACCGAAGCAAGAAGCGGACGCAACGGCCAGGGAATGGAGATGATCGCCGGATCATTGAACAGATTGTTGAGGAAGGGCTGTATGGCCGCCGGAGAATCGGGACCGCCCAGGTTGAAGAGCACGACCGCTGTTCTCTCCATGACCTCACGTCCCGCAGGAGCGCACGGTATCCACCAGGTCCGCAACGTGGAGCGGCGGTGTGTCCTTGATGATGCCGTGACCGAGATTGAAGATGTGACTGCCTCCTTCAAGGCCCGTCACGATGGAACGTGCCCGGTGCTTCATCATGTCACCGCCGCCGAGGAGGATCCCGGGATCGAGATTTCCCTGAACAGGACAGATCGACTGCAGGTCACGCATCACGTCAAGAGGCACGTCCTGATCGACCTGCAGGGCATGGATGCCTGTCTTTCTGGCAAACTCCGCATAGCGTTCTCCCGCTCCGCGAGGAAAGCCGATCACGGGGGTCCGGGGATGCACCTCGTTCACGCGGGCGACAATGCGTCGTGTCGGTCCAATGCACCACCGGGCAAAGCTTGCGCTGTCGTCAAGAAGCCCGGCCCAGCTGTCGAAGATCTGGACGGCATCGACGCCGGCATCGATCTGGGCCAGCAAGAGTTCGCCGACAGCGTGGGCAAGTCGTTCAACGAGACGGTCAACCAGGCGCGGATCGTCCTTGATCAGCCGCTTCGTTGCGGGAAACTCACCGCCTGACCCGTCGATCATGTAGGCAGCGATCGTGATCGGACCGCCGGCGAATCCGATGAGAGCGGTCTCCTCGTCGAGTTCCCGCCTCACCAGACGAAGGGTTTCCATGAGAGGGAGGTTCTTCTCGACAGCTCCGTCCGGATCGAGGGCATCGATGTCTGCCTGGCATCGAAGGGGCGTGAGACAAGGCCCCTCGCCCTCAAGAAAGCGCACCGCACGGCCCATGCCATGGGGAACGATGAGAATATCGGAAAAGACGATAGCCGCATCCACGGAAAAGCGCTCGACCGGTTGAAGCGTGATCCTCGCGGCGAGCTCCGGGGTGTTGCACAGGGCAAGGAAGTCGGGGCTCTTGCGGCGCAAGGTCCTGTACTCCGGCAGATATCGCCCGGCCTGGCGCAGAAACCAGACCGGAGGCGGGCTGTGCGCGGATCCCTGCAGGACGGCAACCAAGGGTTTCTCGGTGGTGGGAATGGACATGAGCGGCATGATCCGATGAATTGGCATCGCAATGCCACATCAAAGAATCATTCATAAAAATAGGTGGTAATAGTGAGCCTTGTGCATCATGTGGACGCAAGGCTGTCATGCTGTCTGTCAACAGTCCCTGCATTCAGGGGGACATCGGTTCGCCCACCTGTGCATGGTTGGACGGGAATCGCGGTGCACCGCCAGTCTGCTTGAAGCGGGCAATGTGGAGTGGTGCCAGGCTGAGTGTGGATCACTCGCTTGTGTGCACGATATCCACGACGTCCGCGGTTCCGTTTGTCCCCGGGCAAGAACGGTCTCACACATGTTGGCCAGGAGTGTGATACTCTGCGTCTGCCATTTCGGGAGCGGGTCGTACACAGGGCGATCAGCCATTCTTCCCCAAATCCATGACCAGGTTTCATGTGCATCTCATCTCCGACGCAACGGGCGAGACGGTCCTTGCGGTGGGTCGTGCCGCGGTTGCCCAGTTCGAGGACGTCGATGTAGTCGAGCATGTGTGGACGCTGGTTCGGACGTCGCAGCAGATTGACAGGATCCTGAAAACTCTCGAATCCAGTCCTGGAATCGTCATCTTCACGCTGGTCAATCCGGAACGCCGCGACCAGCTGGTCAGGGGATGCCAGAGTCTCGGGATTGTCTCGGTACCGCTTCTCGATCCGGTCCTTGCGGCGCTGTCGGGCGTACTTGACCAGCCGATCAAGGGACAGCCTGGAGGGCAGCATGCGCTCAATGCCGACTATTTCGACAGGGTCGAAGCCATCCAGTTCGTTGTCCGCCATGACGATGGCCAGTCGCCACACGATCTCGACGATGCCGATGTGATCGTCGTCGGCGTGTCGCGCACCTCCAAGACGCCGACCTGCTTCTACCTCGCCAACCGGGGCATCAAGGCGGCCAATGTGCCCATCGTTCCGGGCGTGGCGCCGCCCGCAGAGCTTCTCGAGGCCACCAGGCC
>JAJEBJ010000488.1 GCA_022822575.1 Alphaproteobacteria bacterium
CTCGGCGACCAGCTGGTCGAGGGCGCTCGTCACCTCGTCGCAGATGATGAAGGAGGGTTCGGCCGCCAGGGCCCTGGCGATGCCGATCCGCTGCTTCTGTCCGCCGGAGAGCTCGGGCGGATAGCGGCTGTAGAACTTGGACGGTTCAAGCTCGATGAGGTCGAGGAGCTCGTCCACCCGGTTCTTCAGCGCCGCGCCCTTCAGTCCGCTGTAGAACTCGGCCGGACGGCCGATGATGTCGCTGATCCGGACCTTGGGATTGAGCGCCGTATCGGCCATCTGGTAGATCATCTGCGCCTGGCGCAGCTGTGCCTTCGAGCGTGCCCTGAAGCTGGCCGGGAGTTCTTCCCCGGAAAACAGGATGCGCCCCTTGGTGGGCGGCAGGAGCCCGGTGATGCAGCGCGCCGTGGTCGACTTTCCGGAACCCGACTCTCCCACCACCGCCACGGTCATGCCGGCGTGGATGTCGAAGGTCACGTCCTCGAGCACCTTGGTCTGGCCATAGGCCGCATCGACATTGTCGATGGTGACGATCGGCACGGCGCCATCCGCCGGCCGTGACTTCTGGGCCCGCTGGAAGCTGCGCACGGCCCACAGGGTCTTGGTGTAGTCCTCCTGCGGGCTGTCGAGCATGGTCACGGTATCGGCTTCCTCGACCTCGTCGCCCTTGAGCAGGACCTTGATGGTGTCGGCCATCTGGGCGACGACGGCAAGGTCGTGGGTGATGTAGATGGCGGCGGTGTCGAACTGGTCGACGATATCGCGAATGGCGGCCAGCACCTCGATCTGCGTGGTGACGTCGAGCGCCGTGGTGGGCTCGTCGAAAATGATGAGGTCCGGCCGGCAGGACATCGCCATGGCCGTCATGGCCCGCTGCAGCTGTCCGCCCGACACCTGGTGCGGGTAGCGGAAGCCGATGTCCCTGGGATTGGGAAGGCGCAGGCGCTCGTAGAGTTCCATGGCGTCTTCCTGGCTCTCCATGCGCTTGCGGATACGGTAGTGAACCGGTGCTTCCGTGTGCTGATCGATCAGCTTGTGAGCCGGGTTGAACGACGCCGCCGCGGACTGGGCGACATAGGCGATGCGCGAGCCCCGGAGAACGCGGCGGTCGGATTCAGGCGTCGTGGTGAGCTCCATGCCGTCGAACTCGACCGAACCTCCCGATATCCGGCAACCGTCCCGGGCAAAGCCCATGGCAGCGAGCCCGATCGTCGACTTGCCGGCGCCCGATTCACCGATCAGGCCAAGGACCTCGCCGCGATGCAGGGTGAGATCGACGCCATGGACGATCTCGACCCACTTTTCGTCCGCATAGCCCTCGATCCTGAGACCCTGGATCTTGAGGAGAACGCGCTTGTCGTCGGCCATGACGGTCACTCCTTCAGTCCGGACGAACGGAACAGCATCCAGTCGACCACAAAGTTGACGGCCACGGTGAGGAGAGCGATGGCCGCGGCAGGAATGAGTGGCGTGATCTCGCCGAACGAGATGAGCGTCGCGTTCTCGCGCACCATCGACCCCCAGTCCGCCGTGGGCGGCTGGATGCCGAGGCCGAGGAACGAGAGACCCGCCACGAGGAGGAAGACGAAACAGAACTCCAGCCCGAACTCGGCAATCAGCGGCGCCGTCGAGTTCGGCAGGATTTCCCTGCGGATGAGGTACCACATGCCCTCTCCGCGCAGGCTCGCCGCCTCGATGTAGTCCATGACCACCACGTTGCCGGCGACGGCACGGGTCAGGCGGAAGACGCGCGGTGCATAGATGAGACCGATGATGATGACGAGGATGATGAGATTGGTGCCGAAGATGCTCAGCAGCAGCAGGGCGAAGATCAGTCCGGGGATGGACATGACGACATCGATGATGCGTCCCATCAGCTGGTCGAACCAGCCTCCCTTGACGGCGGCGATCATGCCGAGCAGCACGCCGATGACGAAGGCGATCATCGTCGCCACCAGGGCCAGGCCCACGGTGTTCCTGGCGCCGTAGACGATGCGGCTGAAGAGGTCGCGGCCCAGCTGGTCCGCGCCCAGCAGCATGTTCTCGTCGGCCGGCGCAAAGGACTGGGAGATCACCTCCCCCTCACCGAAGGGCGCAATCACCGGCGCGAAGATTCCAAGGACGGCATAGGTGAAGATGACGAACATGCCGAAGGAGGCCGTGAGCGGCGCCGTGCGCAGGGCCTTGGCGGTCTCGGTGCCGCTGATGATGACGAGGAACTCGCGGAAGGCGTAGGCCGTGCCGGCGGCGAGCGCCAGGAGGCCCGCGGCGATCGATACGGCCCACAGGGCGTCCTGCCCGCCGACGATGCCCATGACGAACGACGCCAGGGTCAGTGAAAAGAGGGCGAGGAAGATCTCCCGCCTCTTGAAGTAGGCAGCCAGGCACGACCCGCCGATGAGAAGGGCGTAGTAGACGATGACAAAGTAGTTCATGGCCCCCTCCTACTTCGGGTGGCGCAGGCGCGGGTTGGTCAGAATGGAACCCACGTCCGCAGCCAGGTTGAGGAGGATGAACGTCGCGGCGAAGATCAG
>JAJEBJ010000407.1 GCA_022822575.1 Alphaproteobacteria bacterium
TCGTCGAGGTCTTCGAGACCGGCGTGGTCGAGGAACTCATCGTGCGCAACACGGGCGACCGCGAGGTTTTCATCCAGTCGGGTGACATCTTCAAGGGTGGCAAGCAGGACCGTGTCGTGATCGCCAGCATGATCGTTCCGCCAGGTTCGGGCGATCTTTCAATCGGCGTCTTCTGCGTGGAGGGCGGCCGATGGTCCTCGCGCGACGGAGAGGAGGCGAGCGTGTTCTCGAAATCCACGGCCCGCCTGCCGTCGAGGAACGGCAGGATCGCGCTGTTTGAGCAGGCGAAACGCTGGCTCGCCCCCGAAAGTGATCGCTTGGCATGGTCGGACGTCGAGGATCTTCGGGGCCGGGTGTGGGAATCCGTCAGCACGGTGCAGGCGGACCTGGGGTCGGCCATGGCCCGGGACGTCGCGGACGAACGTTCTCCCTCAAGCCTGCAGCTGTCGCTCGAGAACCCGGGCCTCGTCTCGGCCCTGGAACTCTACGAGGTGGCCCTGGGCTCGCTGGCTCAAGGGAATCGGGACGCCGTGGGCTATGTCTTCGCCATCGACGGCAGGATCGCCGGTGGCGACGAATTCGCGAACGGCGGACTCTTCAGGAAGCTCTGGGCGCGTCAGTTGACCGCCGCGGCCACGGAGGCCATCGCGGAGAGAAGCGTATCGGTGCGTGGACAGCCGACGCTCGCCGAGGTCGGGGCGTTCATCGACGCGGCTCGCACCGGCGAGCCCGTTGGCATGTCCATGCCGGGCGAGTTGCGCCTGGAGACGCGGCAGACGGGTGAGGTGCTGCACACCGAATTGCTGCGCGCGGACGGCTTCCTGGTACACCGAAGCCTCGCTGCCTTCTAGGAGCAATGGCGGTCGTATCCGGCCCGGCCCTTGTCGTTCCGAGAGAAGGGCCATGGCCTCATCGACACGATGGGAGCAGCGTCATGCTGAGGCCGGATTGGCCGGTTATGGGACTCTCGCTTCGGGTCTGTCTCTTCGCGGATGCGCCGAACCCTTCCTGGCGTCAGCGTGTCCGGATCAACACGGGAGGTGTGGGGCCAGGTGTCCGGTTCAGTCGGCTCTCAGCAGGCTGAGGAGGATGTTGATGTCGTTGTCGTTCACCAGGATCCTGTTGTCGGGCTCCAGCACGATGTCATGGACGAGACGGGGCTCTTCTGCGGTTTCGTCGAGTCGGCCCATGGCCCTGAAGAGGGCAAGGTAAGTAACGAGGTAGCGTGCCCGGCGATTGCCGGTAGCAGCCGCTGCCATCACGCTCTCGACCAGGTCCCCCATGCCGGTGGTGACGAGTCTGACGGTCCCAGTTGCCGGAACCGGTGCGAGTTGTGCTGATGCGAGCTGGCCGCTGACGCCGCCGGTGCCGTCGGGCCATGTCCAGTCCAGATCGAGGCCGAGCGTGGCGCCCTGAGGCATGGCGCTCCCGAACGGTCGGGCGAAGGCCGCCGGCAGGTCTGCGATTGGCACGGCATCGAGGTTCACATCGCCAGTGAGGGATCGTGGCGTGACTGGCGCCAGCCCGGCATCCTCCAGGGTGAGCCCCTCATGGCTGTACTGCAGAGCGATGACGCCCAGGTTGCCGCCGGTGCCCGACACGGTGAACTCCAGATGAGATGAGTCCATGGCGCCGCGCAGGCCGGACCCGCCGATCCCGGAGAGTCCCTCCAGGGATGCCGCGCCCTTCAGGGAGGCTCCCTCCGCTAGGGTCTCCCGGTCTGGTGTCGCCGGAATGTCGCGGAACAGTGTTGTGGCATGGCCGCGCGTCACTGTGACGGTTGTCCCGTCACCAGCGGTCACGGCCAGACCGTTGAGAGCGATCTCCGCCTCACCTTCCCATGTTTCGGGTGCGCTTTCCTCTGGTGTCACGGATAATCTCAGGTGGTCGATGCGGATCGTTGTCGCGCTCCCGGCCAGGAAGATCTTTGCGTCACTGGCGTCCATGGCGCCGGATTCTAGGTGTCCGGTATCGATGTTGACGAGCACGTCGAGTGTCCCGTCTGCTGTGGTGAGGCGGAAAATCGAGTGGCCTTCGTCATCGAGCGCGCTGACAGCCGGTATCGTCATGGATGCGGAATAGAGCCGGTTGCCTGCCGGTCTCCAGGTAACGGCGACGTCGTCGACAGCAAGAGGCGTGGATGCGTCGTGGAGAGCGATATCGGAGAGCGTGGCGATGACGGCGCCCTCTTCTCCTTCCGTCATGGTGATCCGGTAGGTGATGGCATCCCCGCCAGGGACTGCCTCCAGGAGGTCTCTGGTGAGTTCTTCGAGTCTGGTCGTGGTGGAACCCCAGGCCGGGGCGTGGAGCATGAGAACGCAAAGGAGAGCGAGGCAGCACGTGCCGCGGCCCAGGGGGGTGATCATACGATCAGGTAGACCTTGGAGACGGTATCGAGAACCCGGCATTCACCCTTCCAGCCCGCGGGGAACCACACGGTACTTCCGCCGGTCACCTCGATGACGGCGCCATCGTCGCTCGTGTAGGTGCACTCACCCTCGAGAAAGTGGCAGAACTCGCTCCGCGCGATCTCGCAGCGCCAGCGGCCTTCGGTGCAGCGCCAGTACCCGGCCTCGGGGAAGCGGCCGGAACCACCTTCGAGGAGCCGACCGGACGTCTGCGACACGGGCTCACCCAGCGGCGTTTCGACCGGTCCCCAGTCGACAAGCGGTCCGTCGGCGAGGACCGACGCCTGTTTCATGCGTTCTTCCGGAGCAGGTCGTCGAGGGCCTTCGCACCCTTGCGGCGTCCGTCCTCGGCCTGCATGTGCGCCGCAAGTGACTCGAGTCGCTGCTTCATGGCGGCATCGCCCAACAGTCTCTCGAGGGCGGCGGCGATGTCCGCATCCTTCCACGTATAGCGCTCCATCGCGAGGCCGTAGCCCCTCTCGTCGATGTGCGTCGCGTTGTCGTGGCCGTCCCAGCAATAGGGCATGATCAGTGACGGCTTGCCGAAGTAGAGGCACTCGTTGAAGCTGTTGTTGCCGCCATGGTGGATGACGGCGTCGACCCCGGCGATGACCGAAGGCTGCGGATACCAGCTTTCGATATGGCAGTTCGCCGGCACGTGATCGTAGGCCTCGCCATAGTCGCCGACGTTGACCAGGACCCTCAGGGGCAGCGTGCCCAGGGTTGCCATCAGGCGCTTCATGAGATCCGTGTCGCCCGACCCCAGGCTGCCGAAGCTGACGTAAATGAGCGGCTTGTCGCGGTTCACGGCAAAGTCCGGGACGGTGTAGGGGTCCTCCTCCCGGATGCAGCCCTCGAGGTAGACGAACGTCTCCTCGTCGAGGGGGTGGCGACGGTGGAAGGCTAGGGGCTTGGGATAGTGCAGGAGGTTGAGCCAGGGAGAGGTCTCGAAGAACTGGCCGAGCGGATAGGGCTCCTCGCCGCAGGAGACGAGAAACTCGTTGAACTGCGCGTGGATGGGAGCGATCTCCCTCTCGAACGCCTCGCGGTAGAGGCGGAAGCCCTCCGGGTCGTCCTCGCGGCAACCTGAGAGATGGGGTGGGATATCCGGATCCTCGATCTCGTTCTCGCTGCACGAGATGATCCTCACCCAGGGCGCACCGTGGCGCTTGGTGGCGGGGAAGAGGACCACGTTGTCGACGCAGATGAGATCGGGCTCGACCTTTGCGAGGACGTCGGGAAGGGACTTCTCGGCCCACACGGCGGTCTCGACGATCGCCTCCCAGCAGGCCTTGATGTAGGTCGAGACCTGTTCGATGGGCGGCGTGTGGAAGTTGGGGATCTGGCCGTTGATGAAGTCCGACCAGTAGCGCGCCATGGCCTCCGGTTCCATGGGCTCGGACATCGGCACGGCATGTTCCTCGAAGCCGTAGTCCGCAAAGACGCCGCTGAATCCGGGATCCGCCAGGAACACCGGACGGTGCCCCATGTCGCGGCAGACCTGGGCGATGCCCACGGAATTGAGGGCCGGCCCGAATGCGGCCTCGGGAAAGAAAACGATCGTCTTGCCGTCACTCATCACCTGTCTCCTTAGATCATGCGCCTCAGCGACTGTTGCGGCGGGCGCCATCTAGACCATAGAGGCCGTGCCGATGGCAAGTCATCCGGAAGCCTTGGGGTGCCCCTTCGAGGGCGTCGGCGGTACGCCGCCACGGCCGGTGGTCAGGCCGCGAGCGCGGTCCTGCAATGGCGCCAGATTTCCCGGCTGATGTGCTGGGCGCCGAACTCGCGGCTCGCAACATATCGATTCCAGGGTTGTTGGGCCGAAGCCAGATTGCGGTGCTGGTCCGCGGTCACCACGTTGTCCTCGCGGTAGGTCTGGTCCCAGAGGTCGCACCATGCCTTCACGTACTCGGGGTCCGTGTCGGGCCGGGCGTAGTAGTGCGTGACGTGACAGGTGCGGCCCGGTGCGACCGGCACCATGCCGGCATGATGCAGGATGTCGCCGTCGCGGAAGCCGACGAAACCGGGGAAGCCCTGCAATACCGGGTTGTCGGTCACAGGTTCGGCGTTCGCGCCCTCTCGCGGCCTGCCGTGGTACATGTTGAAGCTGAAGTTCGGGCCGATCTCGTTCTCGTAAGTGCCGGCGTCCGTCAGGTAGGCGTCGGCAAAGGACTCACCATGGATCAAGGCGCAGTGGTAGCACTCCGCGCCGTTGTCGTACCAGAGCTTCCAGTTGGTCTCGACGTCGTAGATCACCTCGCGCACGAACTCGAACTTCCCCGGATCCGGGGCGAGACCCTCTTCCTCGCTTCTGGCGTAGCCCTTGCCCCAGAAGCTCGAGATCGGGCTGGCCCCGGCATCGAGATTGACGAAGAGTGCCGGCCCCCATTGCTCGATCGCGACGGGGGCAAGGCCCAGTTCTTCCTTGCAGAAGCCGGCCTCGCCCGCGGCGTCCGGCGCGTGTGCCAGGGTCCCGTCGAGATTGTAGGACCAGCCGTGATAGCGGCACGCGAGACGCAGGCAGTTCGACCGGTTGCCTTCCACGACCGTGTAGCCACGGTGGCGGCAAACGTTGAGGAAAGCGTGAAGCGTGCCGGTCCTGTCCCGCGTCACGACGATTGGCCAGCGTCCCAATCTGCGCGCCGCGACATCACCGGGCCCGGCGACCTGATGCACGGATCCGAAGTAGAGCCAGTTCCTGGCGAAGATGGCCTCCATCTCGAAGGCGAAGATGTCCGGATCCCGGTAGAACCGGGTCGGCAGGCTCCAGTTGTCCTCCAGGCGGCGATCGATCTCCTCAATGTCGATACCGAGGTCCCGGGCATTGAACGTGGTCATCCTGTCGGCTCCCCCAAAAGGATCGGTCAGGTTCCATCTGCCGGGCGGGCTCCGGATCGAAGACGGAGCCGAATCCCGGCCGCCGAGCGTATCACAACGCACCGAAGATGACGGCATTGAACTCAAGCATGTCGGCACCGCCGCAGGGCGCGTCAATAGGACCTGGGGAGGCCCAGAACATGCTGGGCGATGAAGCTCAGGATCAGGTTGGGCGAGATGGGCGCGGTGCGCGACAGGCGCGCCTCGCGCCACTTGCGCTCGATGTCGTACTCGCGGGCGAAGGCGAAGCCGCCATGGGCCGTGAAGCAGGCCTCGGCACAGTCCCAGGCCGCCTTCGACGAGAGATAGCGCGCCATGTTGGCCTCGGCGCCGCAGGGCTCGCCCGCATCGAAGAGCGCCGTGGCCCTGCGCACCATCAGTTCGGCCGCCTCGAGATGCGTGTGGGCCTCGGCGATCGGGAACTGAATGCCCTGGTTCTGGCCGATGGGCCGGCCGAACACGACGCGCTCGTTGGCGTAGGCCACGGCCTTGTCGACAAAGTAGCGGCCGTTGCCGATCGCCTCCGATGCCGTCAGGCAACGCTCGGCATTCATGCCGTCGAGGATGTAGCGAAAGCCCCGGCCTTCCTCGCCGATCACCGCATCGTGGGGCACCAGGACGTTGTCGAAGAACACCTCGGTGGTGCTGTGATTGACC
>JAJEBJ010000392.1 GCA_022822575.1 Alphaproteobacteria bacterium
GGCGTGACGCCCGGCAAGGGGAAAAGCTCCGGACATGGATGGAAAGTCATGTCCTGCCAGAATTCCAGGAACGCACGCTGCCGGTCGATTCCACCGTGGCCCTCAAGTGCGCTCAGCTGCATGTGCCCGACCCGAGGCCCGAACGGGACGCGTTGATTGCGGCGACAGCGATCATCCACCGATTGACCGTGGTGACGGGGAATGTTGCCGACTTCGAGATCACCGGCATCGAAGTCCTTGACCCCTGGTCAGAGAGGTGAGCGGTACGCTCGGGCGTCACTTTGTCCTGTCAGGTACTTCTGACTTCGGCGCTGAAGTCCTGCATGAGAGTGCGGCAGATGCGGCCTGGCTGGAAGTGCAGGTCGCCGATCTGGCCGACCGGTGTGACCTCGGCAGCCGTGCCCGTGATGAAGACCTCCGTCGCCCGTGCCAGGTCGTCGTCGGTGAGGTGACGTTCGACGACCTCGATTCCCTGGCGGCGCGCCAGGGCGATCACTGAACGGCGGGTGATGCCGTCCAGGAAACAGTCGGGCGTCGGGGTGTGGATCTTGTCATCGATCACCAGGAACAGGTTGGCGCCCGTCGCTTCGGCCAGAAATCCGCGGTAGTCGTACATCAGCGCATCGTCGTATCCCTCACGCTCGGCCTTGTGCTTGGCGAGCGTGCAGATCATGTAGAGGCCGGCGGCCTTGGCGTGGACCGGCGCGGTATCGGGAGCTGGGCGCCGCCATTCGGAAATGGCGAGCCGGATGCCGCGCATGCGCGCCTCTTCGGAGAAGTAGCTCGGCCACTCCCATGCGGCAATCGCCACATGGATGGTGTTCTGCTGAGCCGATACGCCCATCATTTCGCTGCCGCGCCAGGCCACCGGCCGCACGTAGCCATCGACGATGCCGTTGGCGCGGAGCACCTCGTAGCGGGCTGCCTCCAGCGTCTCGAGGGAATACGGCAGGTCGAACCCCATGATGTTGGCGGAGCGCAGAAGACGCTCCCCATGCTCGCGCGCATGAAAGATCCTGCCGCCATAGCAGCGTTCGCCCTCGAACACGCTGCTCGCGTAATGAAGTCCGTGGGTCAGGACATGGAGCCTGGCGTCACGCCAGTCGATCAGCCTGCCGTCGAACCAGATCTTGCCGTCCCTGTCATCGAACGGGATGAGTTCAGCCATGGCTCCTCATGCTACAGGAAATTCCGGCCGCCTGTCGTGCAACCCCTTGTCCGGGTAGAACGGTTCATCATATATGTCAATATGGCTGACATAACACGCGGACCGAATCCCCTATTCCTGCGCGACGCCGATCTGCGCGAGGGGATCGAGATGCTGTACTTCGCCTACCGCGATTTCACGGCCCGGCCCGACGCCATTCTCGCAGAACACGGTCTGGGACGCGCCCATCATCGGGTCATCTACTTCGTCGGCCGTCATCCGGGAATGACCGTCAAGGACCTTCTCGCCATCCTGAAGATCACCAAGCAGAGTCTGGCGCGGGTGCTCCGCAAGGTCGTGGCCAAGGGATTCGTGGAGCAGCGGCACTGCCGGGAAGATCGCCGGAAGCGCCTTCTCTACCTCACCGAACGGGGAATCGAACTCGAGGCGCAGCTGACGGCCGACCAGCGCGCCCGTATCGCCAAGGCATGGCGCGAGGCAGGTCCCGAAGCGGTTGCCGGATATCGCCGCGTGCTCGGCGGCATCATCGACGATGATGGCGGGTGATGAACCCCGATGGCCCTCACATCCTCGTTGTCGATGATGACCGGCGCTTGAGGGCGCGCCTGCAGAAGTATCTCATGGCCCAGGGATTCCTGGTGAGCACGGCGAGCAATGCCGCCGACGCCGAGGCCAAGCTGAAGTCGCTCGTCTTCGATCTCCTGATCGTCGACGTCATGATGCCCGGCGAGGACGGCATGAGCTTTACCCGCCGCATCAGGCAAAGTGCGGGCCTTCCGATCATCATGCTCACCGCCCGCGACATGGCCGATGATCGCGTGGCCGGACTCGAAGTCGGTGCAGATGACTATCTCTCCAAGCCATTCGAGCCACGCGAACTCGTCCTGCGCATGAAGAACGCCCTGCGCCTCGTGCCACCGCCTCCCGAAGAATCCGGTGTCCTCTCCTTCGGTCCCTTCCTCTTCGACCGGGGCCGTCTGGAACTCTCCCGTGATGGTCACCCGGTACCCCTGACCGACGCCGAAACGTCCCTTCTCGGGGTCTTCGCAGGATCGCCGGGCGTCACGCTGTCGCGTTTCCGGCTGGCCCAGAAAACCACCACCGCCGAACGCTCGATCGACGTGCAGGTGTCCCGCCTGCGGCGCAAGATCGAGCACGACCCCGGCGAGCCGCAGTATCTCAGGACGATTCGCGGCAAGGGCTACGTCCTGGTCACGCCATGAGGCGCTGGCTCCCGAAATCCATTTTCATCCGTTCCCTGCTTATCGTTCTGGTGCCGATCGTCATCCTCCAGATCGTCCTCGCCATCGTCTTCTACGAGAGGCACTGGGAGAACGTCACGCGCTACCTCACCTCCGCCGTGGCCGGCGAGATCAAGGCCCTGATGTGGACGTACACCAATCGCGAAATCGACGAGGCTCTCGTCTTCGGCAACAGCTTCTTTCAGTTTTCCTCGCGTTTCCTGCCCGGCGACAGTCTTCCCAGACAGTTCCGCGCCAAACGCCAGACGCGGGCCGAACGGCATCTCGAGCATGCGCTCGGCGGCACGCTCTCCACGCCCTTTGCCATCGACACCACCCGGTCATCCGATACCATCGTCAGCATCGAGTTGCCGGAAGGTCTGCTGGTGATCACCATTCCGAAGAAACGGATGGAAAGCCGGACAACGGACCTCTTCATCTACTGGATGCTCGGCACGTCCCTGGCGCTGACCCTCATCGCCGCCTACTTCGTGCGCCAGCAGATCCGGCCGATCAACCGCCTCGCCAAGGCTGCCGAACAATTCGGGCGTGGCATCATCGACGTCAACTTCAGACCCTCCGGCGCGGCAGAGGTGCGCCGGGCCGCCCATGCATTCCTTGCCATGCGCGAACGGATCCGCCGGCAGATCCAGCAGCGCACGCTCATGCTGGCCTCGGTCAGCCACGATCTGCGCAGTCCGCTCACGCGCATGAAACTTGAACTCGCCCTCATCGGCGATACCGAGGAAGTGGCGAACCTGAAGCGCGACATCGAGGAAATGGAGCACATGGTCGACGTCTACCTCTCCTTTGCAAGAGGCCAGGGCGAGGAGGCTTCCGGGGCATTCGATCTCGCCACGGTGATCCACGAGGTGGCATCGGAGGCTCCATCGCCCGTTGAGGCCCGGGTGAGCGAACCCCTGCCGTTCGTGGGACGGCAGGGCGCCATGAAACGCTGCCTCACCAACATCGTCGACAACGCCTGCCGATACGGAGACCGGACCGTTCTCGAGGGGCGCTCGGCGGACGGCTCCATCATCATCACCCTTGATGATGACGGTCCGGGCATCCCCGAAGCCTCCTGGCAGGAGGCTTTCCAGCCGTTTGTCAGGCTCGACTCCTCCCGCGATCCCAATCTGGGTGGCGGGGGTCTGGGCCTCACAATCGCCAGCGATGTCGTCAGGGGCCATGGCGGCGACATCGTTCTCGCCGGCTCGCCTCTCGGCGGCCTCAGGGTCCGGATCACGCTGCCGTGCGACTGACGGGTCCCGGGTATCACGGGGTCACGCAGGGCTGAATTGCCCGTGGAATCCGAGAGGCAGGGAAAATGGCAGCCATGCCCGCGCCAGCGGTCCATCCGCCACGCCCCTTGCGTCAAACACGGCCAGGCCGGTACGCGCCGTCGAACTGTCGAGGAAGGAACCGATGAGCCAGCCGTCGTCCTCCTTCGTTGCATGTGGAAAGGGGACGAACAGGTGTTCCTCGAGGTGGATGACCCGGCCCGGATCGAAGCGCTCCAGACGTCCCGATTCCAGATCCCGCTTCTCGAGCGTTCCGGGCAACCAGGAGGGCGCAGCCGACGTCGAGGAGACGTTGTAGAGATAGCGGTGGCGTCGCGACACCCTTGCCGGATTGATCGTTGGGAAGTCACCTCCACCCCCGTCTCCGGCCATGGCGAAGGAACCGTCAGGGTGGAGCACGATCCTGGTGAAGCGCGGGACCGACGCCTCGACAAGTTGTCCTTTCATGACCTTCGTGAAGGCGTCCTCGAGAAGCGAGGGATCATCGGCCTGAAAGAAGTCGAAGTGGATGGTTCCGTCGTCCTCGTTCCAGCCGTTGCCATGATGAAAGCCGAATGCCGCCGGAAGCTGGACCCAGCGCCTTCTCGAGAAGTCATCCTTGCGCACCACAAGGACACGCGAGCCGAGTTCGGGTTTCCATGCATGGCTGTCGAAATACGTGTCCCCGCGTCCCGGAACGTGAACGAAGGGCGGGATGACGATGACAAGAAAGTCCCGTGTGACCACGAAGTCATGCACGAACCCCGGTTGCTCCAGCGGAATCACCTCTGCCCTGGCAGCCGCGCCGTTCCCCGGAATGTGGTAGAGGACCAGCGCCCCGTAGGGGAAGGAAGCGAGGCCGAAGGCCCACAGCGTTCCGTCCGGCTCCACCTTGGGGTGGGCGGTGAACGGCAGTCCCTCAAGCCCCTCACCCCATGACTTGAACGCCTCCCAGGAAAGCGATTCGCGATCAATGATGCTCGCAGATCCTCCTTCCCAAAGTGCCAGCAGTTCACCCCGATGATCGAGAAGCGCCGTGTTGGCGGCATTCATGTCATCGGCGCGGTGCACCGGACGGGCTCCCTCGGGCAGGGTGGCGAAGGCCGGCAGCAGGCGCTTTCCTTCCCTGTCCTCCAGGGCGAGTTTGGGTGTCATCAGCATGCGTCCCCGATGGGTGACACCGGTGCCGTCGAGACGGAACTCCTGGATCATGCCGTCGGCATCGAACCAGTGACGGTAGCGCAGACCGTGGCGGGAATGGGCTGCCGGGCCGATGCGCCGGAACGTCCCCTGGAGGTCAGCGGGCCACGTGCCCTCGATCTCCAGGGGCCGCGGTTCGAAGTGGTCGACGGGTGGCGTTGCCCAGCCCAGCAACCGGCTGTCCGCGGCAAGGGCGGCATCAAAAGAGTCGGCGCGGAGCGGGCCGGCAAGGATGGAGGCGGCCCCGGTCATGGCGAGAAAGGATCTGCGGTCGTGCATGATCGCCCCCTCTTCAGTAACGCAACGTGATGACGGCATGGACCGGCTCGTCGCCGATGACCACCAGGGCATCGGAGAAGCCGGGCGGTCCCATGATGCCGGTGGCATCATTGGAGAAGCCGTAGCCCTCCGTCGGCACGCCGAGAAGGTTGGTATCGAGTTCGCCGTCGCCGTTCTCGTCATGCATGACGGAAACGGCATAGCGGCCCTCGGCAAGGTCCGGGAACACCAGGCTGAACGTGCCTCCCGCCGCCATGGTCCACACGCCCGCCACGGCGCCCTCATCTTCGGGGAAGCTGACGTCGGCACGCTCCTGGTGCAGGGCCAGAAACACACGCCCGTCATCGGAACGGATTCCGGTCACGTCGATTGCCAGTTCACCCGCTAGAACGGGAGCGTGGAAACCGAGGATCGCGACGGCGAGTGTCGTCAGTCGTTTCATGATGAATTGCCTCCTGTCGGTTGAAACGCTGACGCCATTTCGGCACGGTCCCGCAAGGCTTCAATCGCCGTTGCGTGAAAGGCAGGGATCTTTCGCCGATGAATGTCACGTTGCCGTTCGCGTCACGCGAATCGACACGGCGCCTGCGTCGCCATCTCATCGCCGTGGTGCTGTCAATCGCCGTCTTCTCGTGGCTGGGTCCCTTTGGCACGGCCACCCGCCTCGAACCGGGGGTCCTGGTGGCCTACTGGGCCGTGGCGATTGCCGGCAACTGGCTGATTGCCATGACCACTGTTCCCTTCGCCATCCGCCTCTTCCGGCAGGCAGGCAGGCCCGCCATTGCGGGCATTGCGGCTGGCTCGGCGATCGCCGCCCTGCCCGGCACCGGACTCGTGTGGATTCTCGAATGGGGACTTGCCGGAACCACCGCCTCGGCAACCATGCTGGCATGGCTCTACGCCTGTGTGGTGGTGGTCTACCTCGTGCTGGCGTTCCTTGCCTGGCACTTCGTCGAGCTGCCCTTGCGGACACGCGAAGAGACCTCCTCGATTCCACCGCCTGCCCGCTCACCCTTCCTGTCACGCCTGCCGGCCCGCCTCGGTGAAGATCTGCTTCATCTTCACATGCAGGATCACTATGTCGAGGCGGCGACTGCGCGGGGAAGTGAACTCGTGCTGTTGCGTTTCCGCGATGCCCTGCGCGAGGTCGAGGACCTCGACGGCATGCAGGTCCATCGTTCCCACTGGGTGGCGCGGTATGCTGTCAGACGCGTGGTGCGACGCGACGGCCGCATCTTCCTGGAGCTCACCAATGGCGCCATGGTGCCGGTCAGCCGCTCCTTCCAGCCGGCCTTGCGGGAGAACGGCTGGCTGTAGGGCGCCCTACCCGAGGCGGGCGCCGTCGGGGACGCTGCTGTCCGGAGAGACGAGCACGATGGCGCCATCATGATCGGTGAACCCCAGGGTGAGGACCTCCGACATGAAGGGACCGATCTGGCGCGGCGCAAAGTTGACCACGGCCGCCACCTGGCGGCCAACAAGATCTTCGGCCGTGTAGCGGTCAGTGATCTGCGCCGAACTCTTGCGCGTGCCGATCTCCTCTCCGAAATCGATCCAGAGCTTCAGGGCCGGTTTGCGGGCCTCGGGAAAGGGTTCCGCACGGACCACGGTGCCTGCGCGGATATCGACATCGAGGAAAGCGTCGAACGGAATGACGGGTGTGCTCACGCACCGGCCTCTTCGGGTTCCGGACCCGGCGAACGCCAGGCGAGGTTCTGCAGACGTTCGGCCATGGCCAGCCTCTTGTCGAGATGGGCCATGGTGCGCGCCATGTCGTCGCTCTCATCGGACTGCCAGACGCGAAGAACATCGAACCAGACCAGCATGAGACCCTTCGTGCGCAGGGCGCCGGCCGGACCTCCGGCATCGATTCCCGCTGCCTCCAGCATCCATCGCATCGAGGCCTGGGTCAGACAGAAGCCCTGAAGGGCCGACCCCGGATTCCCCAGTGAAGCACGGATGATGGACCAGGCCGCCTTGCGGTGGGCCGAAAGCGCATCAAGCCGGCGCATGATGACATCGAACAGGCGGTCTCTGGGCGATTCATCGCCAAGATCACCGGTGTCGCCGGCCAGCACCGCCGCGTCAATGCGGGCCGAAAAAGCCTTCAGGATGGCGTTGCGTGTCGGATAGACGGCATGGAGTTCCGCCAGCGAGACGCCACTGGCCTCGGCGACATCACGCATGGTGAGATCGCGCCAGCCTGCCGTTGCCGCCAGTTCCAGGGCGGCGTCGAGAAGCACATCGGAAACGTCCGCTTTCCTGGCCATTCTCCTTCCCGCATTCACCTGCGTCGAGAGTAGTCTGCCAGCCCGGTGGTGGCAAACCGGAACCGCCGCGTCACTGCCGGCCAAGTTCCCAGGAACGGCGGGTGGCTGCAGTGACGGCGCGGTCGAACAACGGCTGCATGCCGTCCTCGGCCATGAGAACGCCGAGGGCTTCGAGCGTCGTGCCGCCTGGACTCGAGACATTGCGCCGCAGCTGGGCCGGAGTCTCGTCCGCCTGCAGCGCCAGTTCACCTGCACCGGCGACCGTATGGAGGGCCAGCCTGGCCGCGACCGCCTCAGGCAGACCATTCGCGATACCGGCGCGGGTCAGGGTCTCGATGAGCAGAAAGACATAGGCCGGACCACCGCCAGAGAGCGCCGTCACGGCATCCATGAGAGATTCGTCGTCCAGCCAGACGGTTTCCCCGACACTTGCCAGCAGTGATTCGGCCGTCCCCCTCGATTCGCCCGTCACGTGGCTGTTCGCCACCATGGCGGTGATTCCCCTGCCGATG
>JAJEBJ010000448.1 GCA_022822575.1 Alphaproteobacteria bacterium
CCTGCAACAGCCTGGCACTGGTCGGGCAGGTGAACATCGGTGAGCACCGGGCAGCCCAGTCGGGACCGTACGTCATCCAGGATCCGCAGTCCCTCGTCCATGCCGGCGCCGCGGGCGCCATCAAGGCTCGTCCTGTTGGCCTTGTCGAAGGAGCTCTTGTAGATGAAGCCGATGTCCCGTCGGGCAGTCATGGTCAACAGCCGCTCCGCCACGAAGAACGCGTGATCGCGATTCTCGATCTGGCAGGGTCCGGATATCAGGACGAAGGGAAGGTCATTGCCTATCGTGACGGAACCGGCACGCACATGACGCCCGCTCAGCATGCTTCAGACCAGTCTCGATTGTGTCACGGCCGCCTCGATGAAGGATGCGAAGAGCGGATGCGGATCGAAGGGACGCGACTTGAGCTCCGGATGAAACTGAACCCCGACAAACCAGGGATGATCGCCCAGTTCGACGATTTCCGGCAGTTGGCCATCCGGCGACAGGCCCGAAAACACCAGTCCGTGCTGTTCCAGGATGAATCGGTAGTTGATGTTGACCTCATAGCGGTGCCGGTGCCGTTCGCTGATGAGGTCACTGCGGTAGATATCGGCCACCCGGGTACCCTTGGTGATGGCGCAATCAAAGGCCCCAAGACGCATGGTGCCACCAAGGTCGCTGTCGCCGGTGCGTGTCTCGATCCTGTTGCCGTCGGTCCATTCCGTCAGCAGGCCCACCACCGGATCCCGTGCCGGACCGAACTCCGTCGATGAGGCACCCTCGATTCCGGCCATGTTCCGCGACACCTCGATGACCGCCATCTGCATTCCGAAACAGATTCCGAAGTAAGGAATGCGGTGCTCTCTGGCGAAGGAGACGGCGGCGATCTTGCCACGGGTGCCACGCGAGCCGAACCCACCGGGCACCAGGATGCCATCAACCGAATCGAGATGGGCCACCACATCCTCGCGCTCGAACACTTCGGAATCGATCCAGCGCAAACCGACTCTCACCCGGTTGGCAATGCCTCCGTGGGCCAGCGCCTCGTTGAGTGACTTGTAGGCGTCGGCCAGGCCGGTGTACTTGCCGACAACGGCAATGGTGACTTCGTCCTCCGGACTGCGGATGCCATTCACCACCCGGCGCCATGACTGGAGGTCGGGCGTGTGTTCATCGTCCATGGCGAAGGCCTTCAGAACTTCGCCGTCGAGTCCCGCCTCGTGATAGGAAACGGGGACCTGGTAGATGGTGTCGACATCGAGCGCCGGAATGACCGCCGACTCCCGTACGTTGCAGAAGAGTGCGATCTTGCTGCGTTCGCTTTCCGGGATCTCGCGTTCGCAACGGCACACAAGGATATCCGGTTGCAGGCCGATCGACCGCAGTTCCTTGACGGAATGCTGGGTTGGCTTGGTCTTGAGTTCGCCGGATGCATTCAGATAGGGCACAAGGGTGTGGTGAATGAGGATCGAATGGCGCCGGGGAAGTTCCTGCACCATTTGCCGTATGGCCTCCAGGAATGGCAGGCCCTCGATATCCCCGACCGTGCCGCCGACCTCGCACAGGACAAAGTCGGCACCGTCGGTATCCGCCCGAATGTACTCCTTGATGACGTCGGTGACGTGGGGAATGACCTGGACGGTTCCACCGAGATAATCGCCCCGTCGTTCGCGTGTCAGCACATCCGAATAGACCCGTCCGCTCGTCACCGTATCCGAACGGCGCGCCGGAACGCCGGTGAACCGTTCATAGTGTCCGAGGTCGAGATCGGTCTCGGCGCCATCGTCCGTGACGAACACCTCTCCGTGCTGGTACGGGTTCATGGTTCCGGGATCAACGTTGAGGTACGGATCGAACTTGCGCAGTCGGACCGAGTAGCCACGGGACTGCAGAAGGGCACCCAGCGCGGCGGTCGTCAATCCCTTGCCGAGGGACGACACCACGCCGCCGGTCACGAAAATGTATCGTGTCATGGAAGCTCAACGTAACACACGGCCCTGCCGGACAAAGTGGCGGGGATCACGCCTGCTGTGGAAAAACGGTTCGCCGTGCCTTCGGGCGTCATTCCGAAGTCGGCACGACGGGGAAGGTCTCAACCGGCGCCTGCGTCTCGATGTCGTCGACAATCGAGACGCTCTCGCCACGATCTGACACCAGGATGCTGAGTGCCAGACTGGAGACGAAGAAGAGCGCGGCGACGATCGCCGTGGCACGCGTCATCATGCTTGCCGTACCGCGTGCGGACATCAGTCCCTGCATGTTGCCGCCACCGCCCATTCCGAGGCCGCCGCCCTCACCCCTCTGCAACAGGACGAGTCCGACAATGGCCAGGGCGAAGAGTACATGCAGAATGAGAAGGATGGTCTGCACGGCAGGCCTCGCACATGTTCACCGCGCCGCCGATGTAGCACAGCGCACCCGGCAGTGCCACACACTTCAGGCTGGCGCGCCGTCGGTGGCGATTTGCCAGAACCGTTCGGGGTCGAGACTGGCTCCGCCGATGAGCAGGCCATCCACCTGTTCGATGGCGAGAAGTTCGCGAGAATTCGACGGATTGACGGAACCGCCGTAGAGAAGCCGTACACCATCTCCCAACCGAGCCATCAGCTGCTGCTTGAGAAAACGGTGCATGGCGAGCACGTCCGCCGCACTCGCGGTGTCACCGGTGCCGATGGCCCACACAGGCTCCCAGGCGATGACGGTGTTGGCCGCAGTGGCGCCTGCCGGCAACGATCGGGTCAACTGATCCGCCGTTGTATCAAAGGCCTTGCCCTCCCGCCGTTCGTTCCGGTTTTCTCCAATGCAGATAATGGCGACGAGACCGGCCTGGTGGGCGGCCAAGGCCTTCTTCCTGACATCGTGGCTGCTCTCCCGGTGAAGTGACCGACGCTCCGAATGACCCACCAGAACATGGCTGCACCCGAGATCCGCCAGCATGGTGGCAGCGATATCGCCGGTGAACGCGCCATGTGTCTCGTGATGGCAGTCCTGGGCGCCCAAGAGTATTCCGGCGTCGCGCAAAGGCCGTGCCAGCGTGCCGAGCAGCGTCGTCGGAGGACATACAAGGACGTCACAGGGAAGGCCGCTTCTCGTCTTTTCGGCAAGCCTGCGGGCCTGATCTCCTGCCCAAACCAGGGTGCCGTGCATCTTCCAGTTGCCTGCAATCAGTGAGCGCATGGGACCCCTGCAACCCGTGATGGGACCCTTCAATAGAGCGATGCCGGTGCCGGAACAAGATCGCCACGCAGTCCGAACTCCCATGCCGGACAACACGGTTGTCCAAGCGTGCCGGTGAACCTAGAATGAATCGTTGCAATCCGTGATCTCTCCATGCTGACAAAGCTTCGTGAAGGCGCCTCGTCGTGGCCCGCCAAGGTGATACTGTGTGTCGTCGCTCTCAGTTTCGTCGGCTGGGGTGTCGGCGATATCTTCGTTAGCCGGGGAGAGACCAAGGTTGCCGAGGTGGGCGATGCCGCCATAGACGTTCGCGACCTGCAGGTGGCCTACCGCAATCGCATCAGATCCCTGCAGTCCAGCGGTATCCGGATCGACCCTGGTACCGATCTGGCACGCCAGCAGGCAAGACTCGCCCTCGAACAGCTTGTGCAGGACACAATGCTCGACCAGGCGGCGGCGACGTTCGGTATCACGACGAGCGACGCCACCCTGAGGGCCGCCATCGTCAACAACGAGATGTTTCACGACGTCGCCGGCAACTTTGACGCCAATGTCTTTGCCGGCATTCTGTCGATGAACGGACTCACCGAGGAAACCTACCTCGCCGGTCTCGGTCGCGGCATTGCCCGCAACCAGCTGATCGCCAGTCTGGGTGCCCTGCCCTCCCTGCCCGATGAACTAGTCCGCAGAATCACGCAGCACCGTCACGAAGAGAGAACGGCGGAACTGGCGGTCATTCCCAACGACGCCCTGGTTGCCCGACCTGAGCCGCAGGAAGGCGAACTGGCTTCGTGGTTTGCCGAGCGGACCGGAGCCTATGGCGCGCCGGAGTACCGCTCGGCGTCCTATCTCCTGGTCCACGCCGAGGATATCGCTGGGGCGATCGACATAGCACCCGAAGAGATCGCGGCGGCCTATGGTGCGGCGCCTGAACGGTGGACCGTGCCGGAGCGCCGTCTGGTCCGACAGGCCCGCTTCGCGACACGAGATGAGGCTGAGGAAGCTCTTGCCCTGCCTTTTGACGCAATCGCGTCCGGGGACAGACAGGCCCGGTGGCTTCAGCGCAACGATCTCCTTGATGAACTTGCCGAACCGGTGTTCGGTGCCATCGAAGGTGATATTGCCGGCCCCGTTGAATCTCCCCTGGGCGGCTGGCTGCTCTACAGCATCGACGAAGTCGAGGATCAGGTCGTGACATCCCTGGAAGAGGCACATGACATGATTCGCGGCGAGCTTGCTCTCGCACAGGCACGTTATGCCCTCTTTGACCTTGCCGACGATCTCGATGATCTCATAGCGGCCGGTGCTTCCCCCGCCGAGATGGCGTCGACCCTGGATCTCGAACTGAAGACAGTCGAAAGGGTGTCGGCAAGTGGCCTGACCGCGGATGCCGGCTTGCTCCAGATCATCCCTGAAACACCCGAGTTTCTGGAGGAGGTCTTCCTTGCCCACCTCAATTTCGTCTCGACGGTCCTGGAAACCGACGACGGTGGTCTGCTGGTCGTCGAGGTCACGGAGATCGTGCCGGCCCGCTCGCGCGATCTCGACGAGGTGCGCAGCGATGTTCTTGCGGACTGGCGAGCTGAACACCAGACGGAACTCGCGGCGCGCGAAGCAGAGCGTCTTGCCGGCAGCGCCGGTTCGACGGGTGATCTGAACGATGTCTTCGGCTTTACCGGTGTGGCCTTCGACGTGACCGAGCCCTTCATGCGCCACTCCATGCCGCCGGTCGCAAACCTTTCCTTCGCGACTGTGGAAGCCCTCTTTGACGCACGTCCAGGTGACACGGTGGTGCGGAGTTCCGACGATGGCCGTCACCAGGTGGTGGCCCGCCTTGTCGACATCATCGATGCGGGCCACTCGCCAGAGGATACATCGGCGGTCGGTGACAGGCTGCGACAGGGCGTCATTCGCGACATCAGTGCAAGACTCGTCTCCCGCCTGCGCGAAGACGTGACGTTCAGCATCAATGACGACATGATCGATCAGTCATTCTGAGATGGCAGAATACGATCCCGGTTATCCGCTGTTCGAGGAGCAGTATCGAAACGCCGCGCCACAGGTCGTGTGGACACGACTCGTGGCCGATCTTGAGACACCCGTCTCGGCGATGCTCAGGATTGCCGGGTCGCAGACCAATACCTTCCTGCTGGAGTCCGTCGAGGGAGGTGAATCGAGGGGGCGATATTCGATCATCGGCATGCGCCCCGATCTCGTCTGGCGATGCCACGGCAACCGGGCGGATATCAACCGCAGCGCGCGCTATGAACCGGATGCCTTCGTCGAGGAAGATGTCGGTGCAATCGAGTCCCTTAAGCGCATTGTCAGGGAGTGCGCGATCCCGTTGCCGGAAACCCTGCCGCCCATGGCGTCAGCACTGGTGGGCTATGTCGGGTACGAGATGGTACGTCTCATGGAACGCCTGCCGACCGAAGCGCCCAGGGCACTCGACGTGCCCGACGGCCTGCTCATCCGCCCGACGATCATGGCCATCTTCGACAACGTGGCGGACGAAGTCACCATCGTCACGCCGGTCTGGCCTGCGGCAGACATCCCTGCCCGCTCTGCCTATGCGAGAGCCTGTGAGCGACTTTCCGATGTCGTGGCGGACTTCGACCGTCCACTCCCTGCCAGCGGATACACGATCGGTGACGACGAGTCCGCAACGGCGGTTTCCAACACGCCTCACGAGCAGTTTCTTGAAATGGTGGAGAAGGCCAAGGACTACATCCATGCGGGTGATGCCTTCCAGATCGTGCTGTCCCAGCGCTTTGACCTGCCCTTCACCCTGCCTCCCTTTGCCTATTACCGGGCGTTGAGGCGGGTCAATCCCTCACCGTTTCTGTTCTATCTCAATTTCGACAGCTTTGCGGTCGTCGGATCGAGTCCGGAGATACTCGTGCGGGTGAGAGATCAACGTGTGACCGTCCGCCCGCTCGCGGGGACCCGCCGGCGGGGAGATGATGCGACCGAGGACCAGGAACTCGGTGACGAACTGTTGGCGGACGCCAAGGAACGTGCCGAACACCTGATGCTGCTTGATCTCGGACGCAACGACGTCGGCCGTGTCGCCAGGATCGGCAGTGTCCAGGTGACCGAGAGCTTCCAGATCGAACGCTACAGCCACGTCATGCACATCAGTTCCAATGTCGAAGGCGAGATTAAGGATGGATGCGATGCCATCGATGCCCTCGTCGCGGGATTCCCGGCCGGTACGGTAAGCGGTGCGCCGAAGGTACGCGCCATGGAAATCATCGACGAACTCGAGACGGACCGCCGCGGTGTCTACGCCGGAGCCATCGGCTACTTTTCGGCAAACGGCACCATGGATACCTGTATCGCGCTGCGCACGGCGATCATTCGAAACGGTGTTCTTCATGTCCAGGCTGGCGCTGGCATTGTCGCGGACAGCGAGCCCGAGGACGAGCACGTGGAGTGCCGCAACAAGGCACGCGCGCTCCTGAGGGCGGCCGAGGAAGCGGTGGCGTTCGCCAGCCAGACACGGGGCTTCAACCCGAGGCAGACCTGACGCATAGTCCGCCAGGATCGGTGGACCCGGGCGGCGAAAGGGCGATGATGCTTGTGCTGATCGACAATTACGACAGCTTTACCTACAACCTGCTGCACTTCCTGGGAGAACTGGGTGCCGCGTGCGAAGTCCATCGCAACGACGCGATCACTGTTGACGAGGTCATGGCCATCCGGCCACGGGGCGTTGTCATTTCTCCCGGACCGTGTGATCCCGACCGGGCAGGCATCTGTCTCGAACTCGTGCAGCGCTCGGCTCGCGAGTCTCTGCCTCTCCTCGGCGTCTGCCTCGGGCATCAGGCAATCGGCCAGGCCTTCGGCGGCACCATCGGTCGCGCGCCGCACCCCATGCATGGCAAACTTTCGGTTATCGAGCATGACGGCAACGGCGTATTCCACGCCATTCCCTCGCCGCTTCGGGCAACACGCTATCATTCGCTGACACTCTGTCCCGGGAGTGTCCCCGAATGCCTGGAGGTCAACTCCCGGACACAAGACGGAATCATCATGGGCATACGCCATCGGGAACTGCCCATTCACGGTGTCCAGTTCCATCCCGAGAGCATCAAATCGGAACATGGCCATGGCATTCTTGGGAATTTTCTCGACATGCTGGAGACGGGAGAACACACGTGACGGACACATCCCGGGACTTGAAACCATGGATCGCGCGCGTATCGGGAGGCGCTACCCTTGACGTAGATGAAGCCTCCCGAGCCTTCGATGTCATCATGTCCGGGGATGCCACACCGGCACAGATGGGTGGTTTCCTCATGGCTCTTGCAGTCCGTGGCGAAACAGTCACCGAACTCACAGGGGGAGCACGTTCCCTGCGCTCGAGAATGGTCTCTATGACCGCGCCCGACGGCGCGATGGACATTGTCGGGACAGGAGGCGACGGCAAGGGAACGCTCAATGTTTCGACTGCGACGGCACTCGTGGTCGCCGGTTGCGGTGTTACTGTGGCAAAGCATGGAAATCGGGCGGCATCATCTCGCTCGGGAGCGGCCGATGTTCTTTCGGCGCTCGGAGTCGACCTCACGGCCGATCATGAGACAGTGCAGCGCGCCATTGATGACGCAGGAATCGGTTTCATGCTGGCGCCGCGTCATCACGGCGCCATGCGTCACGTCATGCCGACCCGCCAGGAACTTGCCGTGCGCACCATCTTCAATCTCCTCGGGCCCCTGGCCAATCCGGCGCGTGTCGGTCTCTACCTCATGGGTGTGGCGGCAGCGGAGTGGGCCGAGCCGTTTGCCCACGTGCTGCGGGAACTCGGGGCCACGAGTGCCTGGGTGGTTCACAGCGCCGATGGGTGCGACGAACTGACCCTCACATCGGACAATCACGTGGCGGTCCTGGACAACGGGACGATTCGCACGACACGGGTGAGTGCGGCCGACGCCGGCCTGGAAGCAGCCCCGTTCCATGCCATCGCCGGTGGTTCGCCCGAAGAGAATGCCGCAGCCCTCGCCGGTCTTCTCCAAGGCGAACCCGGCGCTTTCCGCGACACCGTGCTCTTCAATGCCGCGGCCGCGCTTGTTGTTGCGGGACGGGCATCCACGCTGCCGGAGGGCGTGGCGCTTGCCCGCACGTCAATCGACAGCCACGCCGCCCGGCAGAGACTTGATCGCTTGGTGGCGATCACCTGCGGAAACGCCTGATCACCATGTCGGATGTTCTTGAACGCATCTGTCGTGACAAGCGCGATCTTGTCGCACACCGCAAGGCAAGCTGCCCGCTCGCGGATCTCGAGGCGACGATTCGCGCTCTGCCCCCACCTGCCGGATTTGCTGCGGCACTGACGGCGAGGGCCACCGTCGGAATCGGACTCATCGCCGAAATCAAGAAGGCGTCACCGAGTGCCGGATTGATTCGGGAGGATTTTGACGTCCGGGCCATTGCCGAAGCCTACAGGTCGGCCGGAGCTGCCTGTCTTTCCGTTCTGACCGACACGCCGTGGTTCGCCGGACGGGATGACGATCTTGCTGCCGCCCGCGACACCAGCGGCCTGCCCTGCCTGCGCAAGGACTTCATGGTTGATCCCTACCAGGTGGCGGAATCGAGGGCCATCGGCGCCGACTGCATCCTCGTCATCCTTGCCGCCATCGACGATGCGCTTGCCGCAGAACTCGTGGCGGCAGCAAGAGACCATGATCTCGATGTGCTTGTCGAAGTTCACGATCAGGGTGAACTGGAGCGGGCCCTCGCGCTTGATGCCCGACTTGTCGGCATCAACAATCGCAATCTCAGGACTCTCCGTGTGGATCTTCAGACAGCGCTCACGCTCGGCCCTCTTGTGCCGCCGGACCGGGATGTGGTCTGTGAAAGCGGGCTCAGATCCCACGGAGATCTGCTGACCATGATGCGGGCGGGTATCAGGCGTTTCCTGGCCGGTGAACACCTCATGCGCCAGGCTGATATCGCTGCTGCCACGCGTGCCCTTATAGGTGCCCCGTCATGAGACACTGCACATGGCGTCCTTGGCGCAAGGAGACCGTGCGATGAACGATTCACTGACCCATCTCGATTCCAGCGGACAGGCGCGCATGGTCGATGTTTCGTCCAAGGAAGTGACCGAGAGGGTGGCCAGGGCCCGTGGCCGCGTGACAATGGACCGGCGTACTCTCGATCTCGTCATCGCCGGCGACGTTCCCAAGGGGGACGTGCTCGCAGTGGCCCGTATCGCCGGCATCATGGCGGCCAAGAAGACACCGGAGATCGTTCCGCTGTGCCATCCCCTGGGGTTGAGCTCGGCAAGCGTTGTCCTCGAGCCCGATACGCAGCACTCCGCCATCACGATCACTGCCACCTGCAAGGTGACGGGCAGGACCGGTGTGGAAATGGAGGCCCTGACAGCTGTTTCGGCGGCGGCGTTGACAGTCTATGACATGCTGAAGGCAGTGGACCGACACATGGTAATCGATGGAGTCCACCTCATCGAGAAGTCGGGAGGACGTTCCGGCGACTGGCGCCATGATCAGCGTTGACGAAGCCGGAGCACGTATTCGAAGGCACCTGGAAAGGGTCCCCTTCGAGGAAGTAGCGTTGTCGCAGGCCACCGGCCGGGTCCTGGCAGTTGATGTCGTTTCCAATGTCACCAAACCTCCGGCCGCCGTTTCGTCCATGGACGGCTATGCGGTGCGGGCCGTCGATGTAGCCACCGTCCCGACCATTCTCGACATCGTTGGCGAGGCGCCGGCCGGTCATGCCCTCGCCGGAACCATCGGTCCTCGTGAGGCGGTGCGGATCTTCACCGGTGGTGTGCTGCCAGTCGGAGCCGACAGTGTGGTGATCCAGGAAGACGCAGTCCGTGACGGCGCAAGGGTGACCGTCCGGGAGTCCATCCAGGAAGGAAAGTTCGTGCGCCAGCGCGGCCTTGACTTTGCCGAAGGGGATGCCGCGGGCCTGGTTGGACGCCTTCTGGGACCACGCGAGATCGGCCTGATCGCTTCGATGAACGCATCCTGGGTCAGGGTCGCCCGGCGACCGAGGATTGCCATCATGGGCACCGGCGATGAACTGGTGCGTCCCGGTGATGTTCCGCGTTCCGACCAGGTCGTCAGTTCCAATTCCCTGGTTCTCGGAGCACTCGTCACCCAAGCGGGCGGTGAAGCGGTCAACCTCGGAATCGCCCGCGACAACCGGCAATCCATACTGGATTGTCTTCGCCACGCCGCGGGAAGCGATATGCTTGTCGTGACCGGCGGGATGTCCGTGGGCGAGCACGACCTGGTCCGCAAGGTCATGGATGAACAGGGCATGGAACTTGATTTCTGGAAGGTTGCCATGCGCCCGGGCAAGCCGTTGGCTTTCGGCCTCCTGGATTCCATGCCCGTTCTCGGGTTTCCCGGCAATCCTGTTTCCACTCTGGTATGCGGACATCTGTTCCTGCGTCCGGCCATACACACCATGCTCGGTCGCGTCGATAGCGACGTCGGGGAGGAGACGGCGATCACCACAACCGATCTGGCGGCCAACGACGAACGGCAGGATTACCTGAGGGCAACCCATGCACGAAGTAAATCCGGCCGGCTCGAAGTGACGGCATTCGGCAGACAGGACAGTTCCATGGTTGCCGTTCTCGCGTCAGCATCCTGCTTCATCATTCGTGCTCCCCACGCCCCCGCTGTCGCGGCGGGCGGACATGTGACCGTGGTGAGACTTGACACATAAGGCGAACTTTACTAGAACAAATGGCAACATCTCTCCCGTTCAAGGCGATCCGGACATGTTGACACCCAAACAACAGGAACTGTTGCTCTACATCAACAGCCGACTGACCAGCGACGGTATTTCGCCCTCCTTCGAGGAAATGAAGGACGCGGTGGGAATCAGGTCGAAGTCTGGAATCCATCGCATGATCAAGGCTTTGGAAGAGCGCCGGTTCCTGCGTCGCCTCCCCTATCGTGCCAGGGCACTCGAGATCCTGAAAATGCCACCCGGACCACATAACCAGCGAGCCATGCCCGGAAACATGGCAGCCGTGTTCGGCGACTCCCCTGCGGCATCCAATGACAACACCGTGATGTTGCCACTGCATGGCAGGATCGCCGCCGGCACTCCTATCGAGGCACTGCGTGATCCGTCCGGGAATGTCGAAGTTCCGACCGGCATTGTCGGTGCGAAAAAGT
>JAJEBJ010000152.1 GCA_022822575.1 Alphaproteobacteria bacterium
CTGGCGCCTGAGTTACGGATGACCTGCAGGGTGCGATGGACATGGGGTGTTGCCTCGACATGCACAGTCACCATGTCGCTGCCAGCGCTGATGAAGTCCCCGATGAGATGATCGGGAGCATTCACCATCAGGTGAACGTCAAAGGGCTTCGTGGTGCAGTCCCTCAGCGCCGCGATGATCGGAGCGCCCAGAGTCAGGTTGGGCACGAAGTGACCGTCCATGACGTCGATGTGGATACGGTCACATCCGGCATTGTCGATGGCGCGGATTTCCTGGCCGAGCCTGGAAAAGTCGGCCGACAGGATAGAAGGAGCAATGCGGAGAGACTGCTTCACGCGATTGAGGTACCAGCTTCACTCGACTGTCGCAAGCGCACGACGAAAAACCCGTCTAGGCCCCCCTCCCGGGCAAGGTACGTGGGCAGAATCCTCAGACATCCTTCCCGTGTCACCGCTTCCTCGATGCCGGGAACCTCCTCTGGTCGAATGGCATCGATGTGGCAGCCATGCCCCAGGTGGCTGAGGTGCGCCTCACCTTCTTCCGGCTCCAGGGAACACACCGCGTAGACGAGGGTCCCCCGGCAGGAGAGGTTGGCGAGAGCATTGGCGATCATCTGGCGCTGCAGGGACGCAAGACGGCAGACGTCCGTTCGGTCCCTGATCCAGGGTATGTCGGGATGCCGGCGAATGGTACCGGTGCCACTACACGGCGCGTCGAGCAGCACGGCATCAAACGGCGTCGATGAACGCCAGGTAGCCGCATCCGCGATGCGGGTTTCGACCGTGCCGCCGAGACGCTCCATGTTGGCCTGCAGTCTCGCCATGCGTTGTCCGGACACATCGACAGCCGTGACGCGGGCCCCGGCGAAAACAAGTTGCGCCGTCTTGCCACCCGGCGCCGCACACAGATCAAGAACCCGCCGTCCCGCAATGTCACCGAGCAGGCGGGCCGGAAACGAGGCAGCCGTATCCTGGACCCACCAGCGCCCGCTTTCGTACCCGGGGAGATCCCTGACGACGCCGGCTGACGGCACCCTGACACTGCTGGTCGAAAGGACGCGACCGCCCAGCCGTGCCGCCCAGGCCTGCGCATCGTCCACCACGGTGACGTCGAGTTCCGGACGTCCGAGATTCACGTTCACGATGGTGGACGCGGTCGCGCCGCCCCAGGCGTCCCGCCATGACCGGTAGAGCCAGGAAGGCGTGTTCAGCGCCGCCGGATCCTGGCCGGCCATCAGAGTCCGCCCCTCCCTTTGCAGCCTCCGCAGAACCGCGTTGACGAGGGGCGCCATGCCCCTCGCGCGTGCATGGGCGAGACGTACCGAACTGTCGATGGCGGCGTGGGGCGCAAACTCGAGAAACAGCAACTGGGCAACACCGAGGCGCAGGATGGCACGCGCAGCGCGCGCTCGCGCCGGCAAGGGTCGTTCGAGGCTGGCGGCGATCAGCGCGTCGATCTGGCCCAGCCGGCGGCAGGTCTCCGTGGTCACCGCATGAACGAGCGCCCGGTCCCGGGATTCCAGGCGGCCGAACCTGACGTCCCGTTCCAGCACTCGATCGAGCGGGCGCCGGTCTTCGAGGCATGCCACGAGGGCGTCGAGAGCCACCAGCCGCGGGAGACCGGCATGCCGCCGGTCAGCCATTACAAGGCAACCGCCGGCGCCAGTTCCTCCAGGCGGGCATCAACGGCCTCGGAACGCGGCAGTGCCGGCATGGCACCTGGCTCGAGGCAGGCAAGGGCGCCGGCAACACTGGCACGGCGCAGGGCCTGGGGGAGCGGCATGTCCATGTCAAGAGCCGCGGCGAGGGTGCCACAAAAGGCGTCACCGGCCCCCACGGTATCAACCGGCCGGATCGCGAGGCTGCCAATTCTCCAGGTCTCGCCGGGGCTGACGGCGATTGCACCACGCTCGCCCAGTGTCACCACGGTTGTCACGCCATCGTGGCGCGCCAGGCGGTGTGCAAGATCGACCGGGGCGAGGCCCTTCAGGCCCGACTCTCTCGCCACAGCTTGTGCCTCGACCTCGTTGACGATCAGGAAATCAAGCGCATCGCATTCAACCGACCCGGCCGGTGCGGCATTGAGGATGACACGCACGCCGGCGTTCCGGGCACGGCGGGCCAGGGCTGCGCACTCGTCAACAGGCACTTCGCGTTGCAGCAGAAGGGTCGTCGCGGCGCCCAGCACGTCATCCCCGACGCATGCCTGCCGGGCCTCGCGGTTGGCCCCGCTCGACACGACGATCTGGTTGGCGCCCTCGCGATCGACCGTAACGACAGCCAGCGCCGTCGGGCGCGTCGCCGTGGCGACACGACTCATGTCGATGCCTTCGCCGGTCATGATGGCCGTCAGTTCACGGCCGTAATCGTCCGGCCCGACACAACCCGACATGGCCACATCTCCGCCGGCGCGGGCGGCGGCCACCGCCTGGTTCGCTCCCTTGCCGCCGGGCGCCGTGGCATGTTCCGGTGTCAGCACGGTTTCTCCGGGCTCCGGCAAATGCTCCACCTGAAGAATGAAGTCCATGTTGAGCGAGCCGAAGACGAGAATCACCGGTTCACACTCCCTCGCCGGCGAGACGGGTGAGCCGCGTGCTCAGCAATCGAGTGTGTTGTCGCGCTCCCACTGGGTCAGGTGACGCGTGTAGTCGAGCCACTCGCGCTTCTTCATGGAAAGGAAGGCGTTGACGGTCTCGTCACCGAGGTAGTCACGCAGCATCGCGTTGGATTCAGCCACGCGAACCGCGTCGAGGAGATTGAGCGGCAGGCGCTCGACATTCAGCGATTCGGCATCGGTCTCGTACATGTTGACATCAAGACGCTCGCCGGGATCGACCTCGCCGGCAATTCCGTCAAGTCCGGCGGCAAGCAGGGCGGCCTGGGCGAGATAGGGGTTGGTGGCCCCGTCCATCAGGCGGAACTCGAACCGTCCCTCATCGGGAATCCGCACCATGTGCGTGCGGTTGTTGCCCGTGTAGGAGACCGTGTTGGGCGACCATGTCGCGCCCGACGCCGTGACCTGGGCGTTGATTCTCTTGTAGCTGTTGATCACCGGATTGAAGATCGCCGTCAGCGCCCGGGCATGCTTGAGCACGCCACCGAGGAAGTGGTAGCCCATCCGAGAGATCCCGAGTTCCCCGTCCGGATCGTGGAAGAGGTTGGTGTCACCTGCTGAATTCCACATGCTGGCATGGGTATGGCAGCCGTTTCCGGTGATATGCGTAAAGGGTTTGGGCATGAACGTTGCGCGCAGCCCGTGGTTCTCGGCGATCGACTTCACCATGAACTTGAAGAAGGTGTGGCGGTCGGCGGTCACCAGGACATCGTCGTAGTCCCAGTTCATCTCGAACTGGCCGTTGGCGTCTTCGTGGTCGTTCTGGTAGGGACCCCAGCCCAGGGACAACATGGCATCGCAGATTTCGGCGATGACGTCATAGCGGCGCATGAGGGCCTGCTGGTCGTAGCAGGGTTTCGCCATGATGTCGCGGGAATCGTGGATATCGCTGCCATCGGCGTTGATCAGGTGAAACTCGCACTCCACGCCGGTCCGGAAACGCATGCCCTCATCCCCGGCGCGCGCAATCATGCGCCGCAACACATTGCGCGGACCATGGTCGACCTCGCTTCCGGCCATCATGAGGTTGCCGGCCATCCAGCCGACCTCCGGTTTCCAGGGGAGCTGGATGAGCGACTCAGGGTCGGGCACGGCAAACATGTCCGGATGGGCCGGCGTCATGTCGAGGTGGGTGGCGAACCCGGCGAACCCGGCGCCGTCGGCCACCATGTCATCGATCGCGGCGGCCGGCACCAGCTTGGAGCGGGCCACGCCGGCAAGGTCCGAAAAGCTGATCAGGAAGTAC
>JAJEBJ010000329.1 GCA_022822575.1 Alphaproteobacteria bacterium
CCTTCGCCCTCTCGTGGTGCGCCCACGGCCTTGCCTACGGCGTGTCCCGGGACATTGCGAAGGCGCTGGAAGAGGGCCGCTGCGTCATCGCCAACGTCTCGCGCGGCGTCATTGCCGAAGCGCGCGAGAATTTTCGCCGGGTCCGCATCATCCATGTCGATGCCCCGCCCGCACTGCTGAAGCAACGGCTCGCCGAAAGGCATCGGGAACCGGCAGACGAGCAGGAAGAACGGCTCCACCGCACCATGCCGGTCGAGGGAGATGATGTAGAATCCCTGGTCAACGATTGCCCGGTCGATCACGCCATTGACGCAATGGTGCGAATTCTGCGCCGAAGTTGACATCGCTACGGACGTCAAGGAGAGCCGTCGCACACCGCCGAGTGCAGGACCGGACCCCTTCCCGGTTCAGTCGGTTACGGCGTGTGCCCCAAGTCCGAGTCATGCCCTGGAACAACGAACACGTGATGATCCCGCTCGATCTCCGCGTGAAACCGCTCCGGCAATCGCGCCCAGTCCCGAGCCTCAACGAGAAATGGAATCGTGGAATCGTGCACCGCCTGCGCGAAGCTGACCAATTTATTGTCCGGTATCTCCCTGAGTTCCGGCCCCCGAAGAACCAGATCGAGATCGCTTCCGTCATGGCTGCGCCCGGTCACCCTGCTTCCGTAGACCCACACGTCAACGTCCGGCAGATGTTCCCGGATCAACCTTTCCAGAATGTGCCGGTGTCGCCTCGACAGATGCAACCGATCAGCCACTGTTCACCTCTTCGATCATGACGGCGAGCGCCCTTGCGTCGTCAACGAATGTCGGCAGCAGTTTCAACGTGGCTTCGGCAAAGTTCTCACCGTAGCCGTGCACCGTATCATTTCGGTTGTCGCGATAGTTCAGCCATCTCTCGACAGTTTCGCAGTCAATCAGATCATGCCGGGCAGCATGACGAAACAGATCCTTGAAGCTCAGGCGGTCCGCCTGTCGGTTGCTGGCGAAATACGAACCAAGCCGCTTGCGCAAGAGCTTTCCGCTCTGTTCGAGCACGAGTTCAAACTCCTTGACGCAGGCGGCGCGGTAGAGGTCATACAGCACATCGTCGTTGCCCTCGTGCCGTTCGATTTCCTGGATCCCGCGTTCGAGCGAAGAGATGCACCGACGCAGGAAGGATGTGTCGATGTTCACCCCGGCACGCTCCCGATGGCGACATTCATCATCGATCCTGCGGTCCGCCGCTCCCGCAAGTTGGCGAAGAGAGGCTTCGTCTCGCCATCTGCTTCCTGTAATTGCGTGTCGACACGACAGCCGACAGTCGTGCCAGGGCTCTCCACCCCATCGGACGTTGTGGCCGCCGAATGACGGAGCGCGAGCCCCGGGCTGGCGTTGCTTTCACCCACCTGCCTCGCCATCAAGACGTTGAGCCCCTTGTTTCCTGACAGGATTCAGTTTGCCCGGTTGGCTCCACGAATGCCACGGTTGCCATGACCGGAACGCTCCGGGATACGACCGTGACGGATGCCAATCAAGACAGCCAGCATGCGATGGAACCGCTTGCCATGCCAGAGGAGGAGGGCGATGGCCAAGCCGTCGAGACGAGAGAGATTGGAGTTTGCACGGAGTACCCGCACCATTCCGTCCGGCTCGTCCGGTGGCAGCGTCTTCGTTCAACCTGAGACGGGAACTGAATGAAGGCCGTTCGGTGCCGACACGCCTCGAAGCCCATGGTCGCATTGTCGTCACCCGGGTGAACGCGCAGCAGTCCAGTCACCATTCTTGACGACTTCGCCCTGCAGAGCGCGGGACAACGCCGGAGCGCCCGTGATGCGTTCCGTATCCGCGATCCCGGTGGCACGATACATCCCCTCGGCAGGAAATGAGAGGAACATCATGACCAGGACCCAGCCCAACATCGTGATTGTCATGGCCGACTTCATGAGCGCCCTGGCGCTGCCCATGTACGGCGACGGCACGATCAGGGCACCCCACATGAAGCGACTCGGCGAAGAGGGCGTCGTCTTCGAGAACGCGTACTGCAACGCTCCCCTGTGCGGACCGTCCCGCGCTTCATTTCTGACAGGGCTCCTGCCCTCGAAGTTGGGTGTCTACGACAACGGCAGCGAGCTTCCGGCCAGTATTCCCACCTTTGCCCACTACCTGCGCCTGGCGGGCTACCGGACCATTCTCTCCGGCAAGATGCACTTCGTGGGTCCCGACCAGCTGCACGGCTTCGAGGAGCGGCTGACGACCGACGTGGTGCCGTCGGATTTCGGCTGGGGCCCGCCACCTGGAGGCGCGCGTTGGGCGGACGAGGAGTTTCCCGACTATCCGAATCTCGACGAGGTCATCGATGCAGGACCCTGCGTGCGCAGTCTGGGAATCGATTTTGACGACGAGGTGACCTTCACCTCCGTCAACAGAATCTACCAGCTGGCCCGCGAAGAGGACGACCGGCCCTTCCTGATGACCGTCTCGTTCATCCAGCCCCATCCTCCCTTCGCCTCGCCAGCCGAGTACTGGGACCGATACGACGACGGGGATATCCCCATGCCGGCCGTGGCTCCGATCCCGGTCGATGACCACGACGAGTTGAGACGCCATCTCCATGAGTACGGCGGCATGGGACAGGCCGGTGTAACCGATGCCCATGTTCGCCGGGCACGTCACGCCTACTACGCGATGCTCAGTCACATCGACGACAGGATCGGACAAATTCTCGCGGCGCTCGAGGCCTCCCGCCTCGACACCGACACCATCGTCGTCATCACCGCCGACCACGGCAACATGCTGGGAGAGCGAGGGCTCTGGGGGTTGCGCACCTTCTTCGAGTGGGCCGAGAGGGTGCCACTCGTGTTCCATTGTCCCGCCGCGTTTTCAGCGGGGCGGGTGAGGACACCCGTCTCGCTCGTCGATGTGCTCCCGACACTGGTGGATCTCGCCGGCGGCAAGGAGGCAAACGACATCGCAAGTCCGGTCGATGGCAGGAGTCTCGCACAAGCCCTGCGTGGAAACGGCGCTCTCGCTCCGCGCGATGTCCTGGCGGAGTACTGCGGCGAGGGTGTGCCGGCACCGTGGTTCATGATCAGGCGCGGCCACCACAAGTTCGTCCATTGCGAGACAACGGCCCCCTTGCTGTTCGATCTTGCCGGGGATCCCGAAGAGCGCGTCGATCTGGCGCAGGACGCCAACCATGCGCCAGTGCGGGAGGACCTCATGCAGGAGATTCTCAAGCAGTGGGACGTGACCGGTCTGCCGGGAATCGTGGAGGAGAGCGTCCGGCGCCGCACGACGATCTTCGAGGCCAACAGGCGCGGCCGACCGCCGGTGTGGGACTATGCGGTCACAAGCGATCCTTTCCAGGCATACCAGCGCAGCTATCGCGAGGCGTGGCAGAAGACGGAGGAACGCGCCCTCCTTCGATAGCGCCCTCCCCTGCCGCTCCTTCGCCACGGACCGCACTTGTCCGCAGCTGGCACCCAGTCTGGTCGCGGCTGCGCCGAGACCGAATACCGTGACTCGGCAAAGACTGGTGGAGTCCGCCACCCGCCACCCTGCGGCACAACAGTGACCGGCCTCTTGGGAGCGAGTGCGCCACCAGGCGTTCGACCTGAAACCGCAGTCAGACCGGAAGATGGCTGAGTCGAAGTTTGGTCTGACGCATCCAGAGGTAACCAATCACCATGACGTTCATCGCGTTGAATCCAAATCCGGCAAGGAAGGCATGCATGTACGTACCCGTGACATCATGGAGCGAGCCTCCCAGCCAACCGCCCAACGCCATGCCTATGGCCCCGAACAGATAGGTTGTGCCCACTCTCCAGCCAATCTGAGTGCCTGGAAACCAATGTCTGATCATCAAGGCGTAGTTGGGCATGATTCCGGCAAAGCCGATGCCGAACATGAATGCGGCAAGGTAGAGACCGATTTCGCTGGTAACGAAGGCGAAGGCCAACAGCATGACCGCCTGGGCACTCGAAGCAATCAGCATTGATCTCACCGCTCCGATCCTGTCGGCAAGCAAACCGAACCCTATGCGGCTGAAGAACGACGCGGCAAACAGCACAGACAACATGATGGCACCGGCAGAGCGCGAGAATCCTATGTCGGTCGCATGGCTGATGAGGTGCACGATCGGTACCGCCATCGCCGTGCAGCATCCCACGACCGCCAGACACAACAAGGCCTGGACCGTTTCTGGAGAATGTCCCAGCACGGAGAATTCACCCATGCCGGAGCCCTGACTTGCCTCGGTGGACGCCATCGGTGGTTTCGGTTTCAGGAACAATGCAAGTGGCACAAGTGTTGCCAGTGCAAACAGCCCGAAGAGGAAATACGTTTCCCGCCAGCCTGCGGAATCGTTCAGAAGCCTTATGACCGGTGGCCATATGGCTCCGGCCACGCCCTGGCCCGAAGCGATGATCGCCACGGCCAGACCCCGGCGTCGATCGAACCATCGCGTGGCGTTTGCAATGAGGGGCGCAATCATCGCCGCTTCGCCAAAGGCGCCGATCAGCAGTCCGTTGGCGACATAGAAATCCCATCGCGCATCGGCATGACTGGCGACAATGGCGCCCAGCGCGATCATGACCGAGCCGAACAGGACCGGCTCGATGACGCTTCGCCTGTCCATCCACAGGCCCATGGCAATGCCACCCACACCGCTGCCGATCATCAGCAGGGAGTACGCCAGAGAAGGGCCCGCACGGGGCCACTCGAAGTCGGAGGCAATGTCCTTCAGGCTGACGAAGAGAATGCTGGGTGCCGCCATGGCGATGGTCCCAATCGCCAGGGATACGGCGAGGATGACCCAACCGTAGCGGACCTCGATGCTGTCAGCGCGCCGGGTCATGACATCCGCGCTTCAGGAGCCGGGGGATGACTGACAGACAGGATCGATGATGACCTCGTCAGGCGTCCGGGACGACTGTCGTGTAGCTCTCTCACGCCGCCACCGCATCTCCCATAACGTCGGCGTAGACGTCCAGATCGGCGAAGTCATCCTTCATGTGATCGGCGTAGGTGAACGGCCGTTCGTCCTCGTCGAGGGCTATCGTCTCGGCAAAGCCGGGCTCCAGGAAGAAGCCCAGGGAACAGCGGTCCAGACCCGTACCGACGACCCTGTGCGGCGTGCCCGCGATACGTTCGCGGGTCATCAGGACCATGGCGCGTCCTGCGTGAACGGAAAGCCGCCCGTTGCCTGACGGCACCTCGCGCCATGTGCCGTCGCGGCTTTCGTACTGCAGACCGCCGGTCAGGTCCTGCCAAAGCACCGAAAGCACACAGGCATCGATGTGGCGGTGGGTGATGATGCGTCGTCCCGCGGCGTCGACCCGCTCTGGAAGGGTCTCCCTGTGCGCGGCAACGAAGTCGTCGGGCGGTGGCGGATAGTGCAGGATGCGGAGCGTACCATTGCCGTCGTCGAACTTGCTCATCACGGTCCCGGCATCCTCGCTCAGCGCACCGGCAAGCGCGGCCATGACCGCAACGGAAATTGCGCGCAGATCGTCAAAGAGCGCCTCGGCTTCGTTGCGCCATCCGGCATGAGGCTCGCGTGCCGGCCACTGGTTCGTCTCTTCCAGGAATCGCTTTACCGGATGACCTTGCGGCGCGCGGGACGGTTCATTCGGTCCGAAATCGAATATCTCGTTGTGGGCCCAGCCCCTCTCTTCGGGCAACGGAAAGTAGCCACGGTAGCAATGTTCGGCGTCGACACGGTGCCGTCGCGTGGCGATGGCCAGCCGTTCGGGCTCGGGCAATTCGAAGAAGCGGAGCAAACTGCCGATCCGGGTATCGAGAGAGGCGGCGCCGGGCAGGCCTGTCGCGACAAAGCCATTGGTCGTCTCCATGGCCGCCAACATCGCCACTCCCGTATCGGCCGCTTCGGCTTCGGTGCCATCGAACAGGGGTGAAAGGTCAACCGCCCCGAGCGTGGGAAAGGCGTCTGGCATGGTCCAATCTCCGTCATTGACAGATCGTGGCCCTGTTGAGCGAAACGCCGTGGTTCCGAACGGCGAAGAGACTCTGCTGAAACCTTCGGGACCGGTCAAGAACCACCGGCCATCTGCTGCACGCCAGGTCCGGTCATGGTCACCCGCGAAGGATCAAGGACGATTTCATTGCGGTTCGTGTCCGCAAGAAAACTCCACCCCCGGGTTGGAAGAAATGCGCGAGCGTGGCGACCGGATCAGGATCGTGACTGGAGGTTGGGAGATCGTGGCGGTATGCGACTGCTACCGGAAGACCGGCACGTCACTCACCTGCTTCAACCAGGCGAAGTCCCTGACTGTGTGCCGGAGGACCCTGCCGGATATGACTGCGATACCGGTGGCCATCCAGCATGGAACGCTCATGTGTCTCGACCATGCCTTCAGAGGCTTCTTCCAAAGGGTGAGCCAGGCGGTCGTGGCGGATGAACGGGACGGGCGCAGGCCCGCAGATACCCCGCCTGGCGCCCGCCGTGATTGCCGGATACGGCACCACTGCAATCCGGCAGGTCACCCCGGAAGGGTCCGTTCGAAATCGGCCTGCAGCACGGGCGGAGCCCGGCTACCGTCGGCGCGTACAAGCTCTCATGACGGTGCGCCGTACAGACACGCATCCAGAATGGCGAGAGCCTCGTTGAGAAGGGGTGCGGGCGCCCTTTCGACGAATCGGGCCTTGCGGCTGGCGCAATCGACGGACTTGATCTGCTCCACCATGACGTAACCAGTCAGGGACGACGCGTCCGGCACCGGAACATGAAAGGGGACATTCCGGAAGGTATTGGTGATCGGACACACCATAGCGAGCCCCGTATGGCGGTTGAACAGAGTGTTGCTGACCACCAGGGCAGGGCGGCGTCCCCGCTGCTCCCGCCCGGCCTGCGGGTCGAACGTCAGGACAACGAAATCCCCCTTCTCCGGAACGTAACGGGCCACCTACCAGAACTCCTTGCCGACCGGCGGCCCCCAGTCGAGCTCCTCTGGCCGGTACTCCCCGGGCATTTTTGACACCAAGTCCCTCAGGTCGTATCGGCCCCGGATTCTCGATACGGGTTCGACGATGATCCGTCCCCTCCTGGCCGACACATCGACCTCGTCGCCCACGTGGATGCCGGCTTCGTCCAATAGCGCCTTCGCGACCCGCAGACCCTGGCTGTTGCCCCATTTCTGAACCTTGGTCAGCATCGTCCGCCTCCAGGCAGGTATATCCCATGTATAGCCTGTTTCAGCACACGAACGCAACGCCGAGGCTCGGGTCGATCCTCCGGGCTCCCATCCGGAATGGTCGGGCATCCGCATCGCGTGCCGGTCGCGGGTCAGGCCCCTGCTTGACGCATTTCCTGCGGCCCCGTCAGGCGGCACCGATCGCCGGTTGCGACGCCGGCTCGCTGAGTGGCATCACCTCGAAGATCAGGCCGCGCGATGCCTGGAACGACAGACGGTGAGAGGGCTGTCCGCCCCGGCCCGGAGCCGCGGGATCCTCGCAGCGTCGACAAACTCGACCAGCCACCCAGTCGGCGTGCCCGGGGCTTTCCGTCGCAACGCTGCGGCCATCCGGCGTCGGGCCTGCCGGAAAGCCGCCGGGAATCCGTTTCGCCGTTCGGAGGCTTCTCCTGACCTTTCAACCCGTTCGCAGAACAGGGGGCCGGGCCTCCGGGAAACATGGTGGAAGCTTTTAGCCCGGATCGCTCGGTGCGCCCTGGCCTACCCGACGGTGGCACGGGACGATGTCTGGGGTGTCAAACGCAATGTGACGGCACAGGTTGCCGCAGCTTTGCAGAACATCGAGGCCATCCGCCCGGCGGTCGGCGCCTCCGGCGTCTACGAATGGCAGCGGCAAGCCGAGGACACCGAAGAATTGATCGCCATCCTGCCGCCACGCGGCACGGTGAGATGGAGATCGCATTGCCGCGCTCGAGACATCGATCCGGACACCGGGCGCAACACAATCCTCGGTTGTTTCCCGCTTCGGCATATCCCGTCTGCTTCCGGAGCATCTGCAGTCCGATTTCGTGCATAATCCGTTCATGTGTCCAGACCTCGCAGGGCAATCGATCCGAAGGGACTCCATCATGCCGCGCGAACCCCGATACGACATCCTGTTCGAACCGGTCAGCGTCGGTCCGCACACCGCCAGAAATCGCTTCTATCAGGTGCCTCATTGCAACGGCATGGGTTGGCTGCATCCCACGTCGATGGCCGTCATGCGCGGGATCAAGGCCGAGGGCGGCTGGGCAGTGGTGTCGACCGAGGAATGCGACATTCATCCCACGGCGGAGGCACCGCACAACCGCGTCATGCGGCTGTGGGACGACAAGGACATGCCCGCGCTCGAGAGAATGGTCGATCTGGTTCATGCCCACCGCAGCCTTGCGGCCATCGAGCTTGTCCATGCCGGGTATCAGTCTGCCAACTATGCCAGCCGGGAGATCCCGCTCGCGCCCTCGGGTCGGCCCGCGTTCGGCTACCACCCTGTGCAGGCGCGAACCATGGACAAGGAGGACATCACCGAGCTGCGGCGATGGCACCGGGCTGCGGCGCTTCGGGCGCAAAGCGCCGGCTTCGACATCGTCTACGTGTATGCCAGCCACGATCTCGGACTGCCGCTTCACTTTCTCTCTCGACGCCACAACCGGCGGCATGACGGCTATGGCGGCAGCCTCGCCAACCGGGCGCGCCTTCTGCGGGAACTCATCGAGGATACGAAGGACGCCGTCGGCGACACCTGTGCCGTTGCCGTCCGGCTCTCGATCGACGGCCTCACGGATCCTGACGGCGTACCGAGCCAGGAAGAGGCGCGGGACCTTTTCGCCTTGCTCGGTGACCTGCCGGATCTTTGGGACATCACGCGAACCACGTTTGCCGACGACATGACGCCCTCCAGATTCTACGGCGAGGGTTCCCAGGAGGAGCATGTCCGGTTCATCAAGGAGATGACGTCGCGGCCGGTAGTCGGCGTTGGCCGGTTTACCTCGCCCGATGCCATGGTGAGCCAGATCAGGCGCGGCCTGATCGACTTCATTGGGGCGGCCCGCCCCTCAATCGCCGATCCGTTCCTGCCAAGGAAGATCGAGGAAGGACGCGTGGACGCCATTCGCGAGTGCATCGGTTGCAACATGTGTCTTGCGAGCGACGAACACGCAGCCCCCATGCGCTGCACCCAGAATCCGACGGCGGGAGAGGAGTGGCGCAGCGGTTGGCATCCCGAGCGCATTGCTGCGAGAACCACCGACGATCGTATCCTTGTCGTGGGCGCGGGCCCCGCCGGCCTGGAAGCGGCCCGGGCGCTGGGCCAACGCGGCTACGAGGTCGTTGTCGCCGAAGCGGCAAGGGAACCGGGCGGTCGCGTTTCACGCGAAAGCCGGCTGCCCGGTCTGGCGGAATGGGCCCGCGTTCGAGACTATCGCATGGGCCAGATCTCGACGATGCCCAATGTCGAACTTTACCTGGAGAGCGACCTTGCAGCCGACGACGTGCGCGAGGCTGAGTGCTCGCTCGTCGCGCTTGCGACCGGAGCAGCATGGCGCCGCGACGGCATGGGCCGCCACCACGATCGCCCCATTGCC
>JAJEBJ010000066.1 GCA_022822575.1 Alphaproteobacteria bacterium
CGTGGCTTGTGGCCATGCGGATCATGCGGACCTGAACGCGGCCCGCAACATCAGGCGTCGGGGACTGGCGCATCTGCACGGGGAGGGAGCGTTGCCGTCAGGCACTCCGATGATCCGTGAAACGGATCGGAGGCTGGCAGCGTGAGCCGTTCAGTCAACGACAAAAGTCCCTTTGAGCGTCTCTACACCAGGACCATGGATCTTGCTGCCAGCCGCCACGCGGTGTGGTGGCTGCTGGCGCTCGCTGTGGCCGAGGCCTCCTTCTTCCCGGTGCCCGTGGAGGCCCTGCTCCTGCCGATGATGTTTGCGACGCCCTCCAGGGCGTGGATCCTTGCGCTTCTCGCCACGATCGGGACCGTGCTGGGTGGTGTCACGGGCTACGCCGTCGGGCTGTTTCTCCACGATGCCGTCGCCTGGCCTCTGCTCGAGTTCTACGGTTACGCGGAGACCTACGCGGAGTATGCCGCCCTCTACAACGAGTGGGGAGCCTGGATCGTCTTTGCCGGTGGCTTCACGCCAATTCCCTACAAGGTGGTGACCATTGCTTCCGGCGCCATGCATCTTGACATCTGGGTCTTTGTCGCCGCCTCCGCCGTCTCGCGCGGCCTTCGGTTCGCCATCGAGGCGGCACTGCTGTCCTGGTTTGGCGTGCCGTTGCGGGGTCTCGTGGAACGTCATCTCACCCTGGCGGGACTGGCAATGCTGGTTGCGCTGGTGGCAGGTTTCGTCGCCATCAAGTGGTTCTTGTAGGAGTCCCCGGAGCAGCTTCATACTCAGGGTATGATGGCTGCCCTCTCTCCCATGGCGGCATGGCAACGCCCCAGGTTGCTCGCCGGCCTGCTCGGCCTTGCCAGTGCCGCATGCCTCGCCACCGCCTTCTGGTTCCAGCATTTGGCAGGACTCGAGCCGTGCCCACTGTGCATCGACCAGCGCTGGGCCCACGGCGCATCCATTGCCGTTGCGGCCGTCTCGGTTGTCCTCATGACGCCGGGGCGTGCAGCGATCATGCTGGCGGGCCTTGCCCTTGCCTTCCTTGCCGGAACCGGTATCGCTGCGTGGCACGTCATGGTTGAATGGCACTGGGTGGCGTCGCCGGGGTGCAGCACACCGGAGTTCGGGGAGATGTCGATCGATTCCTTCCTCTCCATCGAGGTCGTGCCGTGCGACGAGGTCGCGTGGTCGATGGCGGGCATCTCCATGGCCGGATGGAACGCCATCGTTTCCCTCATGCTGGCAGCGGTCGCCATCACCGGCTGTCTGGCATCGTTGCGGAGACGCAGATGACGAAAGGACGCCATACCCGCGACGGACTCCTGCCCGGTGACGGTACGGTGCGTGACGCTGTTGATGCCATGATCCGGGTCGACCATGCCGGAGAATTTGGTGCGAAACGGATCTATGACGGACAGCTGGCCGTGCTCGGTGCCACCAGAGCCGGCGAGGTCATTCGCCGCATGGCGGAGCAGGAACAGAAACACCTCGACCGTTTCGATGAACTGATCGTCACGCGCAGGGTTCGGCCGACCGCGCTTTCACCGTTGTGGAATGTGGCGGGCTTTGCGCTTGGCGTCGGTTCCGCCCTGCTGGGCCCGCGCGCTGCGATGGCCTGCACCGAAGCCGTCGAGAGTGTCATCAGCGAACACTACGCCAGCCAGGCCCGGCGCCTGGGAGACGACGAGGCGGACCTCCGGGCCACCATCGAGGAGTTCCGCCAGGACGAGATGGCTCACCACGATACCGCCCTGGAGCACGGTGCCCGGGAGACACCTGCGCACGGTCTTTTCACCGGCGCCATCCGCCGAGGCACACGCCTTGCCATCCGTCTTTCCACAAGGCTGTGACAGGTCACCACTGCCAAAGGGCGAGCTGGTTTCAGTCCGAGACGAGTTCGCTGTCCCAGTAGAGGTAGTCGCGCCAGTGTTCGTGAAGAAAGTTTGGCGGAAAGGACTGTCCGTTGCGGCGCAGTTGGAAGGTCGTCGGAGGAGCCGGTCTGGTGAGAGGGAACATCCGCGCCTCGCCCGGCATCCTGTTGCCCTTCGTCATGTTGCATGACCGGCAGGCCGTGACGACATTGCTCCAGGTAGCGCGACCGCCTCGCGAGCGGGGGATCACATGATCGAATGTGAGTTCACGGGTCTCGAAGCGCAACCCGCAGTACTGACACGAGAACCGGTCGCGCAGGAACACGTTGAACCGGGTGAATGCCGGACGCTTGTTGATCGGAATGTAATTGCGCAGGGCAATGACGCTGGGAAGCCGCATCTCGAAAGACGGCGAGCGGACAGTGAGATCATAGGCACTCACGGTCTCCACGCGATCGAGAAACACCGCCTTGACCGCCTCCTGCCACGGCCAGACCGATAGCGGGAAGTAGCTCAGCGGCTTGTAGTCCGCATTGAGGACCAGAGCCGGACATGTCTGGAGCGATACCACTGGCAGTGTTTCCGGGGGCGAGAAATCCAAAATATTGGCGTCTTTCGCCGGCATCATAGCGGCTGACGGCCAGATGTTAACCCTCGGGATCGCGTTCCCTTGCGGCCACGTGAAGATGGAGTTGTCTTGTCACGGGCCATGGACTCATTCTGTCCATCCATCATATCAGTTTCGTGACCCCGATTCCGGGTCATGCAACGACAAGGGGAAGAGGCGGATGGCCCTGGCACTCGACGGCATTGTGGTTCTCGATCTTTCGCGCATTCTTGCCGGTCCCTGGTGCACCCAGATCCTTGCCGATCTCGGGGCGACCGTGATCAAGGTCGAACGGCCAGGAACCGGTGATGACACCCGTACATGGGGCCCACCCTACCTGAAGGATGGTGACGGCGAAGACACCTCGGAGGCGGCCTACTACCTTGCGGCCAACCGCGGCAAGCAGTCGCTGACGCTCAACATCGCAACGCCTCAGGGCAAGGCGATCGCCCGCGAACTCGCCGCCAGGGCCGATGTCCTGGTCGAGAACTACAAGGTGGGCGGTCTCGAAAAGTACGGTCTCGACTATGCCAGTCTTCGCTCCCTCAATCCCGGGCTCATCTACTGTTCGATCACCGGCTTCGGACAGTCCGGTCCCTATGCGGCACGGGCCGGTTACGACTTCGTCATCCAGGGCCTGTGCGGTTTCATGTCGATCACCGGGGAACGCGATGACCTGCCGGGTGGAGGACCGCAAAAGGCGGGTATCGCCGTTACCGACCTGACCACCGGTCTTTACAGCGCCATCGCCATTCTTGCCGCCCTCAATCACCGTCATGCGACCGGTGAGGGGCAGTACATCGACATGGCGCTGTCCGATTGCGCCGTGGCGCTCATGGCCAACATGAACATGAACTATCTGACCACGGGCATCGCGCCGAAGCGTTACGGCAACGCCCATCCGAACCTGCTGCCCTACCAGGTGTTCGACACCGCTGACGATCCCATCATCATCGCCATCGGCAACGATACGCAGTTCCGCCGCTGGTGCGATCTCGCCGACGCGCCGGAACTGGCCGATGACGAACGCTTTGCCACCAATCCGGCTCGCGTCCGTCATCGCGAACTCCTGGTGGCAAAGGTCGTCGAACTGATGAAGCGCCGCCCCCGTTCCTGGTGGGTCGAGCACCTGGAGAGAGAGGGCATTCCCTGTGGCGTGGTGAACAACTTCCGGCAGGTCTACGAGGACCCGCACATCCAGGCGCGGAGCATGAAGTTCGAGATGGACCATCCGCTCGCCGGCACGATTCCCCTGGTCCGAAGTCCGGTCAATCTCGAGGGCTCGCCTCCCGCCTATCAGCGCCCGCCGCCGCTTCTGGGCGAGCACACCCGGACAGTTCTCGCCAATCTGCTTGGCAAGTCCGACGAGGAAATCGCCGAACTGGAGGCCGACGGGGTCGTCTAGCGGCCCCGTCAGCTGCTGGCGAAGGCGTTCTTCAGGAAGAGGGCGGCAAAGCCCAGGGATTCGGGATCGATACCGTGTCCGATACCCTGGCAGACATGCCACTGGACGGGTACGTCGTGCCGGCCGAGTGCGTCGACCGCGCTGTGCAGCATGGCGAAGGGAACCACCTCGTCGGCATCGCCGTGACACAGGAAGACCGGCGGCCGGCTGACGATCTCCCGGCCAAGGCTCTCTTCCTCGATCAGCATGCCGGAAAACCCCGCCACGGCAGCGACCGGTCGCCGTCGACGCAACGCCACATGGAGCGCCATCATGCAGCCTTGGCTGAATCCCAGAAAGGCAAGGGCCTTCTCGTCGAGGCCGAGGCGTTCGAGTTCCGAATCGACCCAGGCGTTGATCATGTCGCAGGCCCGGTCGATCCCTTCTCGCGCGCGTTCGGGGCGCCGCTCCATCAGGGAGTACCACTGGCGACCGGCTGGGTTCTGCTCACACGGGTCGGGAGCATCGGGGCTGCTGATCCGGGCCTGGGGAAGGACTGACTGCAGAGGCCCGGCAAGACCGATCAGGTCGTTGCCGTTGGCGCCCCAGCCATGCAGCAGCACGACAAGCTGGCGTGCATTTCCCTTTCGGGGCGGCACGGCCGGTCCGGACAAGGGCATGGCGGTCAACTCCCCAGCCGATGTGGTCATCTCGCGCAGGATCGATCCTGACCCTTGTCTTTGTCCAGACCTTCCATGGAGGCGCGGAAACTGTATCGTTGATAAGAGAGAATTCGCCCATGTCCGTCATTGTCACGCGTTTCGCGCCCTCTCCCACCGGGTTGCTGCACATCGGCCACGTCTTCTCGGCACTCGAGGGCTGGCACCTGGCCCGCGACCACGGAGGACGATTTCTCCTGCGCATCGAGGATATCGACCGGGCACGCTGCCGTGACACGTTCGAGCAGGCCATCCTGGAGGACCTCGCCTGGCTCGGCATCGACTGGGACGAGGGGGTCCGGCGCCAGTCGGACCATCTTGCAGACTATGCCTCGGCGCTTGCCGAACTGAGGGCGCGCCGGCTCGTCTACCCGTGTTTCTGCACGCGCCGCCAGATCGCCCGCGAGGTTGAACTGGCGCAAACAGCGCCCCATGGCCCGCTGGGCCTCATCTATCCCGGAACCTGTCGCACGCTCGCCGCTGCCGAGGTCGAGGCAAGACTGGAGGCCGGCGACCATCACGCCTGGCGGCTCGATGTCACCAGGGCCATGGAAGAGACGGGCCCGTTGGCGTGGCGCACGCTCGATGGCAGCACGATCCCGGTCGATACGGGAATAGCCGGTGACGTGGTTCTGGCGCGCAAGGATATTCCGACCAGCTACCACCTTGCCGCCACACATGACGATCATGTCCAGGGCGTGACGGTGGTCACGCGGGGGTGCGATCTCGCTCCCGCCACTCATGTCCACTGCCTGATCCGCCGGCTCATGGGCTGGAAGGAACCTCTCCATCACCACCACCGCCTGCTTGTCGGAGAGGACGGCCGGCGTCATGCCAAGCGTGATCGCTCGGTAACGGTCCGGTCGTTGCGGGAAGCGGGACTCACACCCGAAGACGTGCTCGCCATGGCACGGCCATGATGACCCCGCGGTCAGTCGACCAAGTGACGGAGCCCTTTCGAAAGGGCAGCGCCAGGCGGTCCGGTCCGGTCGCGTCCGCCCTCGTCCAGAGGCCGGCGAACACGAACGGTGTCTCGTGGAGGCGGTGAATGCGGAAAGCATGCCTCGAGGGTTTCTGACACTCGCAGGACCCGTCGGCCGGAATCGCACAGCGGCGATGGCGCCGCCAGGGCTGATCGGGGAGTATCTGCCGCACGTGCCCCATCAGAGAGGAAAGGACCTGCCATGACGACGTCGATCTTCGATTCCAGGGTCTACCGTCCCACGGCCGGCTTCATGGATGCCCCTGTCACCTGGACTCTCGACGGCTGTCGTCTGGCGATCGTCGGCATGCCCTTTGACTGTGGCATTCATCCGACACGCATCGGATCCCGTCTTGGACCGGCGTCCATTCGTGAGCAGTCCGGACTCGTGCGTCCCTATCATCCGCCCCTCGATGACACCAACCCGCTGAGCGAACTCGGTGTCATCGATTGCGGCGATGCCCTGGTGACGCCAGGCCGCCCCGAACCTTCCTTCGAGGTCATGGAGGAAGCGGTGTGGCGGATTGCCCGCGAGGGTGTGGCGACCCTGACGATGGGAGGAGACGGCCTCGTCACGTTGCCACAGTTGCGCGCATGGCGCCGGATCCATGACGATCTCTGCGTCATACATGTCGATGCCCACACCGATGCCTATCCCGTCACCGGCCAGGATCGCGTCTCGCCCGCCACCACGTTCACCATTGCCGCCGAGGAAGGTCTGATCGATGCCGCGTCCACGTTCCACGTCGGCGCCCGCGGCCCGGTTTTCATGGGGGGTGTGTTCGAGCACACGAAGGGCATCGGTTATCACCTCATTCCCGATGTCGAGATGCGGCGACAGGGTCTCGAAGCCACCGCCTCCCTGCTTCAGGAGCGCCTTGCCGGCCGCAAGGTCTACCTGTGCTGGGACATGGACGTCTTCGACCCATCCTGCGCTCCGGGTGTCGCCACGCCGACCTGGGAAGGTCTCAGTGCTGCCGAGGGACTGGGTTTCCTGCGTTCACTGGCCGGTCTCGACATCGTCTCGGTCGATGTCAACACGGTCTCCCCGCCCCACGACGTGGGTGGCATGACCGCCTTTCTCGCCGGTTGCGTCATGCTGGAAGGCATGCGTCTCGTCGCGGCATCGCCGTCCCTCGACCGGCAGTGATCCCGGCCGCCGGTCGGATCGTCCTGTTGGGCCTGCTGTCCAGGTGTCCATGAACGGCGCAATCCGGTCGGTAGTCCAGCCCCTTTGAGACAGCTTCCGACTCTCTCCGAAGAGGAAGGCCGGTCGTAGTTGCATCGAACGAGGGGGTGGTCCGCGCTGTCGGCGTGGAATCCCCGCGTCCCTTGACAGGCCGTGGAAGAACAAATAAAGAACAAACATGATCTCTTCGCCCGAAAGAATGGACGCTGGTCCCGGTGCGCCTGCTGCCTCGAAGGGTGCCGGCCTTGCGGTGCTGCGCCGGCGCATCGCGGCGCTGGAGCGGCGCTCGCCGGGACCGGCAAATCCTGTTGACCTGCCGCGGCCCTGGCGAACCGGGATCGAGGTGCTGGACGGGGCGCTGCCGGCGGCATCCGGGCTGATCCTGGGCGGAGTGCACGAGGCGGCCGGCGCATCCCCGGCCGACAGACCGGCGGCCCTGGCCTTTCTTGCCGCCCTGCTGGTCCGACTCGGCCGGCACGGTCCGGTGGCGGTCTGCCAGGGTCCCGGCGGCGTCGCCGGGCTGGGCCGGCTCTACGGGCCGGGCTGGCGGGATCTCGGCGCGGACCCGGAGGCTCTGGTGATCATCGAGGTCCGGCGCGAACGGGATGTCCTGTGGGCGCTGGAGGAGAGCTTGCGCAGTGGCGCGGCTGCGGCGGTTCTGGGCGAGACGGAACGGCTTGCCTTCGTCGCCAGTCGTCGCCTGGCGCTGGCCGCGCGCGAGGGTGGGACACCCTTGCTGCTGCTGTGCGGCGACGGGCTCGCCCCGGCAAGTGCCGCCTTCTCGCGCTGGCGTGTTGCGGCGTGGCCGGGTCCTGCTTCGCCGTTCGATGAGACCGCTCCCGGCCTGCCTCGCTGGCGCCTGGAACTGACGCGCTGCCGGGGCGGGCGGCCCGTGACCTGCATTGTGGAGTGGAACCGTGAGACGGGTGATTTCGATATGGCTGCCGCGCTGGCCGATCGACCGGTTGCGTCGCGCGCGGCGGCTCGCCGCCCCGCCCTCGAACGGGCTGCCGGCTGAGCCGGTTCCGTTCGCGCTCACCGCGCCGGGCCGGCACGGCGTGCTGCTGGCGGCGGTCAACCGGCAGGCCGAAGCGGGAGGACTCATCGCCGGCATGCGCCTTGCGGATGCCCGCGCCCTCCTGCCCCGCCTCGCCACCGCCGGATCCCGGCCTGAAGAAGACCGGCGTGGTCTCGAACGCCTCGCACTGTGGTGCCGCCGTTTCACGCCCTCGAGCGCGGTCGACGGTGCGGATGGCCTGCTGCTCGACATCACGGGCTGCGCCCATCTCTTCGGCGGCGAGGCGGCGATGACGGTGGAGGTGGAGGCGCGCCTTGCGGGGCTTGGCTTCGAGGTGCGGGCCGGCCTTGCCGACACCCCTGCTGCCGCCTGGGCGCTCGCCCGCTTCGGCGACGGGGGCCGGCGTATCGCCGAACCCTGCCGGACCCTGACCATGCTGGCGCCATTGCCGGTCGAGGCGCTCAGGCTTGCAGCCGAAGACACCCGCCTGTTGCGCCGCCTCGGCCTTGCGACCGTCGGTGCGGTGGAAGCCTTGCCACACGCGGCGCTTGCCCGCCGCTTCGGCTGGCACAGTGGTGCCGTGCTGCGTCGTCTCGACTGCGCACTCGGGCGCCGGGCCGACCCTGTCGCGTCCCTGCCGCCGCCGCCCGCCTGCCTTGCGCGCCTTGTCTTTCAGGAACCGCTGATCGATCTCGCGGCGCTGGAGGCGGCTCTGGTTCGCCTGCTGGACAATCTCTCCGCCTCGCTGGAGCGGAAAGGACTGGGCGTGCGGGAACTCGTGCTCCTGTTCTTTCGGGTGGATGGCGGCACGGTGCAGCGCCGTGTTTCTACCGCACGCGCCACCCGCGATGGCGCACATCTTGGGGGCCTCTTCGCCGTAAAGATCGGGACCGTGGACCCCGGCTTCGGGATTGATGCCATGGTGCTCCACGCGGTTCGCACCGAGCCGCTTGTGCCGGAACAATACCGGCTGGCGGCTGATGGACTGGAGGGCAGGGAAGGCGGCGGGGAACTCGCCCGCCTGATCGACCGCCTGCAGGCCCGTCTCGGAAAAGCGTCCGTCTTTCGCCTCGAACCGGTCGCAAGCCACCTGCCGGAGCGTGCCGAGCGGCGGACGGACCCCGATGGCAAGGGCGCGATGTGGCCCGCGCAGCCAGGGACGCCGCAACGGCCCCTGCGCCTGTTCGACCGGCCCGAGCCGGTGGACGCCGTAGCGGAAGTGCCGGACGGACCGCCGGCGCTGTTCACCTGGCGCCGGCTCCGCCGCCGTATCGTCCGCGCCGAGGGGCCTGAGCGCATTGAGCCGGAATGGTAGGCCGGCTGCCCGCAGGAGAGGCCGCGCGACTACTACCGTGTCGAGGATCAGGACGGCCGTCGCTACTGGCTCTTCCGCGCCGGGCTCTACCGGGACACCGGCGGCAGGGTGCCGCCCCGCTGGTACATCCACGGGCTTTACGGATGAGCGGCGTCGCTTATGCAGAATTGCAGGTGAGCAGCAATTTCAGCTTCCTGCGCGGCGCCTCCCAT
>JAJEBJ010000070.1 GCA_022822575.1 Alphaproteobacteria bacterium
CTGTCCAGATGTCCGCTGTCCGGGAGAGACTACTTCGCCGACGCTGCGCCCGATACCGGCGTTCCTGCAGGGTGCTGCTGACGCGTGCCCGGTCACGTTGCCTTCGTGTTGAAGGGCTGGCCCCGACTCTCCGAGACCTTCATCGCCCAGGAGATCCTGGCCCTCGAGCAGCGCGGGCTCAAGATCCGGATCGTCTCCCTGCGCCATCCGACGACGGGGGACCGCCACGCGATCCACGATGCCGTGCGGGCGCCGGTCACCTGGCTGCCGGAGTACCTTCACGAGGAACCCGGGCGAACCTGGAGGGCCTGGCAGCGGGCCCGGAAACTGCCCGGCTACGCTTTCGCGAGACGGCACTGGCTTGCCGATCTCCGTCGGGATTTGACCCGCAACCGCGTGCGGCGCTTTGGCCAGGCCTGCGTGGTCGCCACGGAGATCGCGCCTGGAGTGGACCATCTTCATGCCCATTTTCTTCACACCCCGGCATCGGTGACCCGCTATGCGGCGATGATGACCGGGCTGCCGTGGTCCGCTTCGGCCCACGCGAGGGACATCTACACCACCCCCCGCCGCGAGCTTGCGGACAAGATCTCCGACTGCCGCTGGCTTGTGACGTGCACGGCAACGAACCGTGACTGGCTCGAATCACTGGTTCCGGGACGACGAGTCTCACTCGTCTATCACGGGATCGATCAGGCGCGGTGGCCGTCACCGGATCGTCCTCCGTCGAACCGTGACGGCAGCAATCCGGATGATCCCGTGCGCCTTGTCACGGTGGGTCGGCCGGTCGAGAAGAAGGGCTACGGCACGCTCCTTGCGGCCTTGGCCCTGCTGCCTCGCGACCTCCACTGGCACCTCACCCATGCCGGCGATGGACCGCTGCTCCCGTCCCTTGTCGAAACGGCTTCCCGGTCCGGACTGGACAGGCGAATCACCTGGCTTGGCGCCAGGCGCCAGGACGAGATCCTGGACGTCCTCCAGAACGGCGATCTCTTCGTCCTGGCGCCTGTCATCGCCCGAGACGGGGACCGTGACGGACTTCCCAATGTCCTTCTCGAGGCGCAAAGCCAGGCCCTGGCGGTGGTCACAACGGATGTCTCGGCGGTCGGCGAACTGGTGAGCGACGGTGTCAACGGCTGCCTGGTTCCCCCGGGCGATGCTCCGGCGCTGGCCTCCAGGCTGTGCCGCCTTGTCCGCAGTCCGCAGCTGCGCGACCGCCTGGGACGCGCCGGGGAGGATCGCGTGAGAACGGATTTCTCCATGGAACGTGGCATCGACAGGCTTGTCGATCTCTTCGCGTCGAACGGGGTGGCATGCGAGTAGCCTTCTATGCGCCCATGAAGGCGCCGGACCACGAACGGCCCTCAGGCGATCGGACGATGGCGCGTCAGTTCCTTCGCCTTCTGGAAAAGCTTGGACACGACGTGGAGATTGCCTCGTCGCTGCGCACGTGGGAAGCCGGCGACGAGGAACGCCAGGAGGCGATCCTGGAGGCGTCGGTCCGGGAAAGGGAACGTCTTCTCATCCGCTGGCTGGACCATCCGCCGCAGACGTGGTTCACCTATCATCTCTACCACAAGGCGCCGGATCATCTCGGACCGGCCATCGCCGACATTCTTGGAATTGCTTATGTCGTTGCCGAGCCGTCGATTTCCCCTGACCAGGAGAACGGCCGGTGGCGGCGCCCCTGGGCCCATGCCCGGGCAGCCATCGAGCGCGCCGATGCCCTGCTGCCCATCACGCTCAATGACGAAAGGGGTCTTGTTGCCGCAGGTCTGCCGCGCCGCAAGATCGTGCGCCTGCCTCCGTTCATCGACACCCCGGATGTCTCCACGGGGAGGGGAGACGCGCGCCTCGCCCTTGTCCGGGACTTCGGTCTCGACCAGGACCGCGTCATCGCCATAACCGTGGCCATGATGCGCCCCGGCGACAAGCTCGAATCCTACCGGGTCCTGGCCCGGACCCTCGCCACACTGAACCGCGAGGACATGCAGCTTCTCGTCATCGGCGACGGCCCTTCACGGGGCGAGATCGAACACCTCCTTGCCGGACGCGCCGTCTTCGCCGGGATCCTCGACGAGGACTCGATCCGCCGCATCATGGCCGGAGGCGATCTCTTCGTGTGGCCCGCCATCAACGAGGCCTACGGCATGGCGATCCTTCTCGCTCAGGCCTGCGGCTGCCCGGTGGCTGCCGGCGATGCGCCGGGGGTGGGCGAGATCGTCAGCCATGGCTGCACCGGTCTTCTGACGCCGCCGGGAGACGCGGCATCACTGGCGCATGCCGTCTCCCGCCTGCTCGACAATCCCGCTCTGCGCCGCTCGATGGGCGATGCCGGACGCCGCCATGTCCTTCGGAACCACTCGTGCGATGCCGCCCGGCGCGTTCTCGCTCGCGTGCTGGAGATGCAGCCGTGAAACTCGCTCTCCTGAGACACGCGCCGACGACGTGGAACGAGGCAGGCCGGATCCAGGGGTTGAGCGACATACGTCTTTCGAGGGCGGGCAGGGCTGCGGCCCGGACCTGGTGCCTGCCGGACCCTCTCAATGACTGGCGGCGGCTTTCGCGTCCCCTGAAGCGAGCAATGGAAACGGCCGCACTGGCGGGATTGCGAGATCCGGAGATCGACCCCCGGCTGCGCGAAATGGACTGGGGGGACTGGGAAGGCGAGACACTCGACAGCCTGCGCCATGCCGAACCGTCGGCCATGGCCACCAACGAGGCAGCGGGTCTCGATTTCCGTCCGTCCGGCGGCGAAAGCCCCCGGGAGGTCCGCCACCGACTCCTCGATCTTGTCCGGGACCTTGCGGCTGACGGCCGCAACACCGTCGCCGTGACCCACCGCGGTGTCATGCGCGCCGCTCTCTCGGCGGCCACCGGCTGGGACTTCACCGGCGCACCGCCCGTCAGGATGCCGCGGTACGGACTGCTGATGCTGAGAGTGGACGACCGCGCGACGCTCACTCCCGACGATCCCCTCGTCATCGCGACAGGAGGCGCATGATGAAGGGACCGGTTCTCTTCTGGGTTCAGCATCTTCTGGGAAGCGGTCATCTCAAGCGTGTGGCACGCATCGCATCGGTCCTGGCCGAGAGCGGGACGGCGTCGGTGATCGCGTCGGGAGGCATGCCCGTGGAGACCCTCGATGCGGGAAGGGCCCGTCTCGTCCAGCTGCCTCCGGTCCGGGCCGGTGATGAGGGATTCTCGACGCTGGTTGACGGCACCGGGCGACGGGTGGATGCGTCCTGTCTCGAGGAGCGCCGCCGCTGCCTCGAAGACCTGGCCGGCCATCTCGAAGCGCGTCTTGTCGTGACCGAGACCTGGCCGTTTGGCCGGCGCAAGTTCACACCGGAAGTGCTGGCCCTCATCGATGCCGCCCGTCGGGTTCGCCCCGATGCGGTGGTGGTGAGTTCGGTGCGGGACATTCTCCAGCGCCCGCCAGGGCCCGAGCGCCACGACGCCATGCGCGACCTTGCGCTGCGGCACTGCGATCACGTGATGGTGCACGGAGTCGAGAGCTTCGTGCCGTTCGGGGAGACATTCCTGCATGCGGATGCCCTGGGCCACCGGCTTGTCTACA
>JAJEBJ010000463.1 GCA_022822575.1 Alphaproteobacteria bacterium
AATTGCCAGTGGTCAGTCATGGAGCCGAGGACCTGTTCGAGGAAGACATAGAGTGCCGCGCCGGCGATGGGTCCCCACAGGCGGGCCACGCCGCCGAGGATCACGAAGACCATGATCTCGCCGGAGGTATGCCAGCTCAGCATGGACGGACTGACAAAGCGGTTGAGGTCGACGAAGAGCGCGCCGGCAAGCGCCGTGATGGCGCCCGACATGACGAAGGCGACCAGGCGGATGCGGAAGCCGCCGATACCCACACTGCGCACGCGGGTCTCGTTCTGTCTGACGGCGTTGAGCGCCAGGCCGAACCTGGATTGCACGACCATGGAGACCAGACAGATGACGACGACAAGGACGGCGAAGACAATCAGGAAGAAGGTCATGGGATCCATGGTGTCAAGGCCGAAGAGGCTGTTGCGCACGTAGATCGGCAAACCGTCCTCGCCGCCATAGGCCGGCCAGGAGATCGTGAAGTAGTAGATCATCTGGGCGAACGCCAGCGTGATCATGATGAAGTAGACGCCGCTTGTCCTGAGCGACAGGCAGCCGATGAGAAGGGCGAGCAATGCTCCGCTGACGATGGCGACGAGCCAGATGACGATCATGGAATCGGTGCCGCCAATCATGACCGGCCACAGCATCGCCGGATCACCTTCCAGTGCGTGGTGAGCGAGAACGCCCGCCACGTAGCCACCGATTCCGAAATAGGCCGCGTGTCCCAGGGACACCATGCCGCCATAGCCCAGCACCAGATTGAGCCCGACTCCCGCCATCCCGAGGATGGCGACACGGGTTGCCAGGGTGATGAGCCACGGTTCGTTCAGGGCCGTGCCGGCAAGCGGCACGGCAAGGAGCAGCAGGACGACGGCCGTGGAAGCGATCCTTGGAGTCATGGGGTTGTCAGGCCACCTTGCCGAAGAGGCCACCGGGCCTGAAGAACAGGATGAGCGCCATCAGCAGGTAGATGAGCATGGAGGCCAGTGAGGCGCCTGTGGCGGCAGCATCGGCCGGCTCGAGAAAGGTGCCAAAGAGGGCGGGGAGCAGGAGGCGGCCCATGGTGTCCGTCACGCCCACCAGAATGGCGCCGACGAGAGCACCCTTGATGGAGCCGATGCCGCCGATGACGATCACCACGAAGGCGAGAATCAGGACAGGCTCGCCCATGCCGACTTCCACGGACGTGATGGATCCGATGACGGCGCCTGCGAACCCGGCAAGGGCGGCACCCAGGGCAAAGACGGCGGTATAGAGTGCGCGGATGTTGACGCCGATGGCGGCGATCATTTCGCGATCGGACTCGCCCGCCCGGATGCGCATTCCAAGACGGGTTCGGGAGACAAGCTGGAAGAGGCCGGCGGCGACCGCCAGGCCGGCGGCGATGATGACGAGACGATAGAGGGGGTAGTCCAGCCCGCCGGGCAGGGGAACGGTTCCGGCCAGCGATGGCGGAATGTCGAGGTAAAGGGGAAAGGCGCCGAAGACCCAGCGGGTGCCTTCCGAGAAAACGAGGATGAGCGCGAAGGTGACCAGGACCTGATCCAGGTGCCCTCTCTGGTAGAGGCGCCGCATGAGGGTCATTTCGACAAGGGCGCCGGCGGCTGCCGCAGCGGCGAGGCTCGCCGCCAGGCCAAGCCAGAAGGAACCGGTGAGAGACACCACCGCGGCACAGGCGAAGGCCCCGATCATGTAAAGGGAGCCATGGGCCAGATTGATGAGTCCCATGACGCCGAAGACCAGGGTGAGGCCTGCGGACATGAGGAACAGCATGACGCCGAACTGCAGGCCGTTGAGGACCTGCTCGGCGACCAGTGTTGCCGGCATCATCTATGCTGCCCTTCCGGCAGGCCCGCAAAGGCGCCGGCCGGAAGGGCAGAAAGCGTTACATCGAACACTCGCTGGCGTAGGCGTCAGCGTGGTCCTCGAGGGCGAGCGAAACGATACGGTTGGTGAGAACGCCGTCCTCCATGATCACCTCGCGCACATAGATATCCTGCACCGGGTGATGGTTGGGACCGAACATGAAGTCGCCCCTCACCGACGTGAAGTCGGCAGCCCGGAGTGCCTCGCGGAAGGCTTGCGTGTCGCTGACATCGGCCTTGTCGAGGGCGCTGATCAGGAGATTGGCGGTATCGAACCCCTGTGAGGCATAGAGCGAGGGCAGGCGCCCGTATGCTTCCTGGAAGCTGGTCACGAATGCCTGGTTGGCGGCATTGTCGAGATCTTTCGACCACTGCGAGGTGTTTCTCACTCCCAGAGCGGCCTCGCCCACGGCATTGAGGATGCCCTGGTCGAAGGAGAACGCGGGACCAACCACCGGAAGGTCGACGCCCGAACCGGCGTACTGCTTCATGAACGAGATACCCATGCCTCCGGGAAGGAAGAAGAAGACACTGTCGGCATCCGACGCGCGGATCTGCGCGATTTCCGCGGCATAATCGGTCTGGCCGAGTTCGGTATAGACCTCGGCAGTGATCTCGCCGGTGAAGAACCTCTTGTAACCGGTCAGTGCGTCGTGTCCGGCAGGATAGTTCGGCGCCAGGATGAAGGACTTCATGAAACCGGCGTCGTTGGCATGGCCACCGGCGGCCTCGTGCAGATTGTCGTTCTGCCAGGCGACATTGAAGTAGTTCTCATGGCATCCCTCGCCGGCGAGCTTCGAGGGTCCGGCGTTGGGCGAGAGATAGAACTTTCCCTGGCGCACCACCGAGGGCACCACCGCGATGGCAAGGTTCGACCAGATAATGCCGGTCAGCACATCGACGTTGTCGGACTGCACCATCTTGTCGGCGATCTGGACCGCAATCTCGGGCTTGCGCTGGTCGTCCTCGATCACGACGTCAATGTCGCTGCGTCCCGACTGGTCAAGTGCCAGCATGAATCCGTCGCGCACATCCACTCCGAGAGCCGAGCCGCCGCCCGACAGGGTCGTAATCATGCCCACTTTCAGACCATCGGCCGACGCGGTCACCGAGGCGGCAAGGAGCGCCGTTGCGGCTGCCGCCATCGTCAGCTTCTTCATCATGGGTTTGTTCCTCTCCGGTTGGTTTCAGGCGGCGGCGTCGCCGCTACTCCGTTCTCGCGTCCACCAAAAGACGCGACAGCCCTACCAGATTACGGCGCCGAACACCATTTTCCCGAACCTCGAGTCCTCGGCAGACCCTCGACATTCATCGTTCATTTGCCGTTCCGGTTCCTGGCAGTGGCATTAGGAAGGTCGTGTTCTCAAGGGTCCCGGTGCACAGGTTCGGACGCTCCGGGCCATTCGATTGGTTCGCGGCGGCTGACCCGCATGCAGGCCACGCGCTGGTCTGGTTCGATGTCGGCGAGTGCCTGGGATTCGCGCGCGCAAGCCGGTAGCGCAACCGGGCAGCGCGTGTGGAGCGGACATCCCGCCGTGAGCTCCATCGAGCTCGGTGGATCGCCACGCAGCCTTATCCTCTGTCTGCGGCCATCGATCCGCGGCTCGAGCAGAGACGACAGCAGGGAGCGGGTGTAGGGGTGCTGCGGAGACTCGAAGAGACGCGGGGTCCGCGCCTCCTCGACGATGCGCCCGAGGTACATGACGGCGATCGAATCGCAGACCCGCCGCACAGCCGAGAGATCGTGCGAGATGAAGATGTAGGTGAGGCCCAGATCGCCGCGCAGCCGGTCGAGAAGGTCGAGAATCTCGGCGCGCGTGACGGTATCGAGCGCCGAGGTCGGTTCGTCGAGCACCACGAGATCGGGACTGGTGGCGAGCGCCCGGGCGATGCCAACCCGCTGCTGCTGGCCGCCCGAGAGCTGGTGCGGGAAACGCTCCAGGAATGATTCGTCGAGGCGCACGTGGCTGAGAAGGTCCCTGATCCGCGCATGGCGATCCGCTCTCGCCATGTCGCCGGAAAGGATGAGCGGTTCTTCGAGGATGTCCCGGATGCGCCACCTCGGATTGAGCGAGTCATAGGGGTTCTGGAAGACCATCTGCATGTGCCGGCGAAACTGCCGGAGCCTGCGGCCCTTGAGGGTGGCGAGATCGACGTCGCCGAACTGAACGCGTCCCGACGTGGGCGGTATCAGACCCAGGACACAGCGGCCCATCGTCGTCTTGCCGCTGCCG
>JAJEBJ010000154.1 GCA_022822575.1 Alphaproteobacteria bacterium
CTGACACCCGCCATCGATGCGAGTTGCTCCTGGGAGAACCCCCGTTCGAGACGCAGCTTGCGGACGATCATCGGTGTCACTCCCGCAGTTCAGGCAAGCTGACATGACTCCGATCACCGATGGATACCACGACAGGAACCCGACATTTCCGCGACAGCAGAGGACGTGAAAGGGTCAGCATCGGCCGGGAGCGACCCTTGAGGCAGCGGCTTCGTGGCCCGCAGCGAAGGAGTTGTTGGTCACGTCCGGATTGCGGTTGACCAGAGAGCGCCCGTAGATCGGATGGGTCATGGAGCGAACTTCGTGCTCGATACGAAACAGGGGTTCGCCCGTTCCGGGATCGGCGATATCGAGAAAGCGGTATTGCCACCTGTTGCTTTCCTCGGAAACGAGACCCCGCTTGTCCAGCCAGCGGTGCGGGCCGGAAAAGTCGGCCACGTAGATCGCAATATGGTGGCCGTCGTAGTCGGGCAGCGGCCCGGCAGACTCGACAAAGTGCAACTCCTGCCCGTGCCCGACCCGGGCATGGGCGACGCCCTCCTGGTCCACCCATGCGCCTGTCCTCCACACCTCGCGGTAGAAGGCTGCAACCGCTTGCGCCGTTCCCTCGGGCACGTCGAAGGCCACGTAGGCCATGGCGAGCGCTTGTCCGTCTCTCGGTCCGTGTATGCGAATGTGATTGCCCCAGGGGCAGGTTGTGTCGACGTGACCGTTCTCCCGCTCGCAGGGCATGCCGGCAGCGGCGAGACGGGCTTCAAGCGCGCCGAGATCCGGCATCACAAGGCCTGTGCAACCGCGAAGGCGCTGCGGTTCGCCTGTCGGAAGATGGAACTGGCTCTGCCCGATGTTGACCCACATGTTGTCCGTTCCGGTCACCAGATAGGGATCGCGGGTGAGACCGAGTGCGGTGATGTAGAAGTCCGTCGCACGTGCCTGATCCGGCACGCAAAAGTTGACGTGCTCCAGCGCGACGATGTTGCCGACATCCTCGCCGGCGCGGTCGAACTTCGGCATGGCGCGGTGTCCTTTCCTGTCGGCTGCAGGTGCCAGCCTACACGTCGAAACCGGGTCAGGCGAGATGGCCACGGCAACCTGGCATGTGGTTTTCGGCGCCTCGGGTTTCGGAGCGTCCCGAATCACGCGACACCCTTCTGCCTGGCTCCCCGCCGCATGCATGGTCCTTGATCCTGACGTCTGGCTGATACGTTGCCGGAAGTCTTGTGCGGGGAGGTTACGGCACCTGACCCGTTTCGAGCCCGGGCCGGGCGGTGATTGCGACCCGGGGAATTCCGGCGACAAAGAACTTATGAGCAGCAGCACACCTCCCGATTGTGTCGAACGCCGTGCCCGTGTCATTGACCGGCAGCTGCGGCGGGTGGCGTGATGCAGGTGACTCGGTACCGTTTCCCCTGTATATCGCAGGGGGAGGAAAGCAACGCACTACCCATGCCTATGGTCCGCAGGCATACGTCCTACATTCTTCTTCAGTTGGTGTTGACGACGATCACCATCGCTGCGGTGCTGGTAAGCGTGATCTGGCTCACCCAGTCCCTGAGGTTCCTTGACTTCATCATCAACCGCGGCCTCTCGGTCCTCGCTTTCCTTGAAATCACGCTGCTCCTGATGCCGTCGATCCTTCCGGTGACGTTGCCGGTCGGCGTGCTGTGCGCCGTGATCTACACCTTCAACCGGCTGACGGTCGACCGTGAACTGGTGGTCATGCGGTCCGCCGGGCTCGGCCCCTGGGAGATGGCCCGGTCCGTGATCATTCTCGGCGTTCTCGCAACCGTTCTGGGCTGGGTGTTGACCCTGTGGCTGTCCCCTGCGGGATTCCGGGAGTTCAAGGATGAACAGGCGCACCTCCGAAGCGACTTCCATCACCTGCTCTTGCGCAAAGGTTCGTTCAACCAGCTCATTCCGGGGTTCACGGTCTATTACCGGGACGAGGACAGAGAGGGTCGTTTCCGCGGAATTCTCATCCACGACATCCGCGAACCGGATCGCAAGATCACCATGCTGGCGCAGTGGGGATCGTTGGTCGCAGAGGACGGAGGCTTGCAGCTGGTGCTGGCAAACGGTACGCGCCAGGAGATCTCCGGCTACGAGCGCTCCTTGCGCATGCTTTACTTCGACAGCTACGCCCTTGATCTCGGCCAGCTTTCGGGCGCCCCCCCGTCACGCAACAGGGAACCCAAGGAGCGATATCTCCATGAACTGGTCAGTGGGCCGTTCACCGCCATCGATGACAGCAACCGGGGCGAGTTCCTGGCTGAGGCCCACAGGCGTCTGGTGCTTCCGCTGGCATCTCTCGTGATGGCGCTGATCAGCTTTGCCGCAATGACTGCAGGAGAATTCGACCGTCGCCACCAGTGGCCGAGGATTGTCAGCGGGCTGGGCCTCGGCCTGCTCTACCTTGGGGTCTCGTTCTCTCTCACCAGCCTTGTGGTCAAGAACACGCTCCTCATCGGACCTCTCTACGCGCTGCCTGTCATCGCTTTCTTGCTCGCCATCTGGGCGATGACGCAGCATCGTTTCACCGTGCCGTTCTCAACGTCCGGCGCGCTCAGGTCAGGCATGTAGCGTCATGAAGCTGTCGCTCGTCCTCTCGAAGTACATTGCCCGGCGATTTTTCATATCGGTCATGTTGGTTCTCGTCATCATGGTGACTGTCACCTTTCTTGTCGACATCGTGAATCTGGGTGGACGGGCTGCCTCGCGGGACAATGCAGATCTGGCCCTGGTGCTGGAGATGGCATTGCTGCGCATCCCCTACTTCATGGTGAAGATACTCCCGTTCTCGGTGCTGTTCGGCACGTTGCTGACCTATGTCTGGCTCACCAGAACCCACGAGCTGGTTGTCATGCGGGCCACGGGCGTGTCGGTGTGGCAGTTCCTGCTGCCGGCTCTCGCCATCACGATCGCCCTTGGGGTCGCCACCATCACCATCTTCAATCCTGTCGCGTCGGCCCTGATCTCCCGCTTCGAACAGCTGGAGAACCGCAATGTCAGAAGCCAGGCCAACGTTCTCGCAGTCGCGCCCGGCAACATGTGGATCAGGGAAGGCGACGACACCCGCCAGTCCGTGATTCATGCTCACGAAGTGTCGGCCAGCGGCACCGAACTTGAGGATGTCATCATCCTTGTGTTCGGCGAAAACGACCGGTTCATCGAGCGCTACGATGCAAAACGGGCCACCCTCGATGACCATCACTGGGAGATGGAGGAGGTCCTGATCAGCCGCCCCGACGAGCGCACCGCGAGCGTCAGCGCACTCGAGATTCCCACAGAACTATCCCTCGATCGGCTGCAGGCTGCCTTTGCGTCGCCTGAGACCATCTCGTTCTGGGATCTTCCCGGATTCATCAAAATCATGGAGAATGCCGGCTTTTCTGCACTGCAACACCGCATTTACTGGCATGCCGTGCTCGCCTTGCCGCTGTTCCTGGCATCCATGGTACTGGTAGCGGCAACGTTCGCCCTGCGCTTGACGCGCCAGGGCAACGTCGGCCTCTTCGTCGTCGCCGGACTGGGATTCGGGTTTATCGTCTACGTCGTATCGGATATCTTCATTGCCTACGGTATGTCAGGCAATCTTCCAATCCTGCTTGCCGTGTGGGGGCCTGTTGCCATTTTCACTTCGATCGGAAGCACCATGCTGCTCCATACGGAAGACGGATAGATGGTCCGATCGACCGTTCTGGTGGCCGTCCTCGTATGTGCGATCCTCTCTATCCAGGTGGCGGCGGACAATCACGATGCCGATCCGGCTGTCCTGCAGGCCGACGAGATCACACACGACAGTCAGACGGGAGTGACCACGGCCCTAGGTTCCGTGACCCTGATCACCAGAGGCTATGTTCTCGAGGCCGACAGTCTCGTCTATGACCGTCCCGGCGATCGCGTCATGGCATCCGGCGGTGTCGTTGTTGTCGACAGTCGGGGACAGACCCTTCATTCCGACCGTATGGAAGTGACCGGAGACCTGCGCGAGGGCGTCATTGAGGGCATTCGGCTGCTGCTCAGCGACGGCGCGAGACTGGCCGCATCCAGGGCCGAGCGCAGCGACGGCCGGATCACGGTCTTGGAGCGCGCCGTCTACAGTCCGTGCGAACTGTGCCCAGACGATCCCGACGGTCTTCCGCTCTGGCAATTGAAGGCGAAGAGCGTGACCCATGACGAGGAAGCGCGCAATATCACCTACCGGGACGTGAGCCTGGAGGTCTTCGGAGTTCCGGTTGCGTACTCGCCCTTCCTGCGTCATCCGGACCCGACCGTAGGCCGGCGCACCGGTTTCCTGGTGCCGGATTACGGAAGCAGCAGCACACTCGGCACCTACGTGAGTGTTCCATACTACATCGAACTCTCACCGGCACGCGACCTCACTGTGACACCCATCATCACCCGCGAGGAAGGGCCTGTTCTCTCCGCCGAATACCGGGAACTCATGGCCACCGGTGACGTTCTGGTGGAAGGCTCCGTCGTCCGCGCCAAGGCTCGCCACAACAGCGGCCACCTCAAGGGCGGGCGGGATGTACGCTGGCATCTCAAGGCCAACGGCATCTGGATGGCCAATTCCAACATGCACATCGGCGCCGACGTTCACCGCGCATCCGACGACTCCTACCTGTCGCGATTCGGCATCACGGATCTCGACACGCTTGTATCGGATGCCTTTGTCGAGCACTTTGACGGCCGCTCCTATTCCGGAGCCTCCGGCTATCTCTACCAGGGACTGAGACCGATCGACGACCCTGGCCAGATTCCCCTTGTCGCTCCGCTCATCACATACAGCTATCTCACACCTCCGTCGAAGACAGGATCGTCTGCCAGCGTCGATGCCAGCCTTCTCGTCCTGACACGAAGCGACGGCACCGACAGCCGTCGATTCTCCACCGGGTTCGCGTGGCAGGCTCCCTTCCTGACGGCCGACGGCCAGCACTTCAGGACACGCATCTCATTGCGCGGCGATGCCTACCATGCATCCGATGTTCCCTTGGACGATCGCAAGACATCCGGTTTTGCCAGCAGGTTCATTCCCGAAGCTCTCATCGAGTGGCGCTACCCCTTCGCTCGGATGAGCGGCGCCTCCCACCAGTTCTTCGAACCGATGGCGATGGCCGTGTGGAGTCCCAACGGCGGCAATCCCCGGAAGATTCCCAACGAGGACGGACAGGACTTCGAGTTCGACGAAGTCAACCTCTTCTCGAACAACCGGTTTCCCGGCCTCGACAGGGTCGAGGGTGGGCTGAGGATCAACTACGGCCTTCGACTCGGTCAGTACAGCCACGATTCCGGTCGCTACGAGTTTTTCCTTGGCCAGGTCTGGCGGGCACGTGACGACAGCACCTTCGATGAGAGCCAGGGTCTCTCGGGACAGTTTTCCGACTATGTCGGACGTGTGCAGATCAATCCCATCCCCTACCTCGACATGCTCTACCGGTTTCGCTTGTCTGACGAGTTCGAGTCCCTCTACCGCTCTGAACTCGGCGTGAACGTCGGCACCGAGGACGCGAATCTCGAAGTCAGCTACATTCGGCTCGACGAGGAAACCGACCCCGTCATCTACCCCCTCACGGAACGTGCCCAAGTCAACACCAGCGCCATGTTCAGGCTGATCGACAACTGGACCTTCAAGGGAAGCTGGCGAGGCGACGTGGAAAAGGGCGAATCCATCTTCTACGGCAGCACCCTCGCCTACCAGGACGAATGTGTGGAGCTGAGCCTGAGCGGAGAAAGGCGATTCACCCGCACCATGGACTACAACCCGGAAACCGTGGTCATCTTCAAGATCCGGCTCGCGACGCTGGGTTGAAGTCCCGCTGTCATCTTGATTCACCCTTTCGATTCCAGCACCTTGGCGGCTGTCTGGAGAATGCATGTCCATGAATCGACGCCTCCCATGGTTCCTGCCCATCCGGGTGTTTCTTGCCCTAGCCCTGGCGTCCTTTCCGGCACCCGCCTGGACCCAGGATTCACTTGGCATTGCTGTGGTCGTCAACGACGAGGCGATCACGGAAATGGACCTGGCCGGACGCATGTCCCTCGTTCTTGCCCTGTCGGGAATTGCCGATTCGCTCGAGAGTCGCCGGCAGCTCCTGCCTCAGGTCACCACGATGCTGATCAACGAGAAACTGCAGATGCAGGAAGGCAGACGGCTGGGGTTCGGTACGTTTCGCATTGACCGCGACGAGACCTACAGCTTCGTGGAGCGCAGCCTCGGCCTTGGTCCAGGAGAACTCGTCATCTTCATGCAAGAGCGCGGCCTGAGCCAGGATTCACTCGACGACCAGCTGACCGCGGAGATTGTCTGGGGTGAACTCGTCAGAGCCCGGCAGCGTCAGCGGCCGATCTTCGAGGCGGAGGTGGAGGAGGAGTACCAGCGCTTGATCGCTGTCGCACACGAACCCCACTACCTGCTCGCCGAAATCGTCCTCTCCGTGAACAGTCCGGAGGAGGAAGCACGCGTGAGGGAGGACATTGCACGGCTCTCCGATGCCCTGCGTTCGGGAGGCCGGTTCAGCATTCTCGCCCAGCAGTTCTCACAAAGTGCCAGTTCCAGAAATGGCGGTGATCTCGGCTGGATCGGGCACAGTCAGCTCTCCGAGGAACTCGCCGCGGTTGTTCCGAAACTGCCTGCCGGCCACTTGTCTCCACCGATACGCACCCTCGGCGGCTACACCCTGATCCTGATGCGCGAGATCCGTCCGGGCCACCAGGTCAGTGACGCAGACATCGAGGTCACCATCCGCCAGGCGGTCTTTGCAGCGAACGAAGACACCACAGACGCCGTGGAGAGGATATCGGACGCCGTCTCCTCGCTCTCTTCGTGTGAGGATCTCGACTCTCTCGCCGCGGCCGATGGCGGTCCGGAGGTGAGCGAGGCCGTGACGGCAAGACTGACCGACCTCCAGGATGACGTGCGCCGCCAGGTGGAAGACCTGGAACCGGGAACCGCTGGCAGTCCGGTTGCCAGTGCCGGCGAAGTGCGCGTCATGATGGTGTGCGAACGGGTCGAGCACGGCCTGCCGACACGCACCGATGCCCGCAACTCACTGGAAGCGCGCCAGCACGACACCATTGCGAGGAGCTATCTACGCGACCTCAGACGCCAGGCGTTCGTCGACATCCGCATCCAGGAAGCACGTTGAATCCACTCGACGACCTTCCCTGTCTGAGGGACGTCGCGGATGCATTCTCTCTCAGGGCGCGCAAGTCACTGGGACAGAACTTTCTGTTTGATGAAAACGTGCTCGACCGCATCGCTCGCAGCGCTGGCTGCCT
>JAJEBJ010000417.1 GCA_022822575.1 Alphaproteobacteria bacterium
CGCCGTCAGGGCGCAGTAAAGTGCCTTGAGGTTGTCCCGCCCCACATGGATCTCGTACCCGAGATCGCCCGTGAAGGCGATGCGCATGACGAAGGCCGGGATGCCGGCGATCTCCATGTGGCGCGCCGCCAGGAACGGGAATGCGGCGTTCGAGACATCGTCCTGCGTGAGTTTCCCGAGGAGTGCCCGGGCGTTGGGCCCGGCAATGGCAAAACCGCCATAGTCGCCGGTGATGCTGCGCAGTGCGACGTCGTGATGGGGCAGGAACTGCGCGAAGTGACGCAGGTGGAAGGCCTCGGCAGCACCGGAGCCAACCAGCCAGAACGCCGTATCGGAGAGCCGCGTCACGGTGAAATCGCCGATGATCCCGCCGGCGGCATTGAGCATGGGCGCCAGAACCGTGCGCCCGTGTTTTCGGGGAAGCCGGCAGGCCAGCAGATGATCGAGGAAGGCGGTGGCGTCCGGACCCTCGACTTCGTAGCGGGCAAAGCCGGTGATCTCGATCATGCCGACGGCGCGGCGCAGGGCACGGCATTCGCGTCCCACGGCGGTGAACCAGTTGGGCCGGCGGAACGAAGGAATGTCGCGCGCCTCCTCTCCGGGATCGGCAAACCACAAAGGCCGCTCGAGACCGAAGGCGGCGCCGAAGACCGCGCCGTTTCCTGCCATCAGGTCATGCACCGGAGATGTCCTAACCGGTCTTCCCGACTCGCGTTCCTCTTCCGGCCAGCCGATGGCAAATCGCTTCGAGTAGGTCTCCGCCGAACGCGCAAGAACGAAGGTCTGGTCCGCCCAGTCGCCGTAGCGGGTGACATCGAGCGGCATCATGTCAAGCGGCGGCACGCCCTCGAGAATCCAGTCCGCCAGTGCCCAGCCCACGCCGGCACTCTGGGAGAATCCGGGAATCATGCCGGCGGCGACAAAGTGTCCCTGCTTGCCCGGGACAGGACCGACGAGAGCCGCGCCGTCGGGCGACCACATCATCGGGCCGTTGACGACCCGCTTCACCCCGGCGGATCCGAGGCAGGGCACGATGGAGATGGCGGCCTCCATGTTGGCGGAGATGCGGTCGATGTCGTCGGGCAGGAGTTCCATGCCGAAGTCTTCCGGCGTGCCGTCAACGGCCCAGTGGACACCTTCGCGCTCATAGCATCCAAGCAGCATGCCCTTACCTTCCTGGCGCAGGTAGAATTCGCTGTCCTGGTCGCGGGTCAGCGGGATTTCGCCCTCCAGCGCGGCTACCTCGGCGATGTCGTCGGTGACGACATACTGGTGCTCCATGGGAACGAGCGGCAGCGTGTAACCGGCCATGGCCGCCACTTCCCTGGCCCAGAGCCCCGCGGCATTGACGACCGTTTCGGCGACAACCGTGCCCGCGGGCGTGGCGACATCCCAGTCGCCGTCGCGGCGGCGCGTGAAGCCGGTCACCGGCGTGCTTCTCGCGATGACGCCGCCCGCCTGGCGCACGCCCCTCGCGAAGGCATGGGTCACCCCGGAAGGATCGACGTGGCCGTCCGTCGCTCCCCACATGCCACCCAGAATCCGGCTGGTGTCAACAAGCGGATTGAGCTTGCGGATGTCGTCCGGGCCGATGATCTCGAACTCCTGGCCGAGATAGCGCGCCCGTGCCCGCTGGATCTTCAGTTCGTCAAGGCGGTCCGTGCTTGTGGCGAGGTAGAGTCCGCCACAGCGATGCAGGCCGCAGGACTGCCCGGTTTCCTCCTCGAGGCTGTCATAGAGCCTCAGCGAGTAGTCCTGCAGGCGGGCAAGACTGGTGTTGGTGTGCATGGCATGAACGTTGGCGGCGGCATGCCATGTGGATCCCGACGTCAGGTCGGCACGCTCGAGCAGCAGCACATCCGAACAGCCGGCGCGCACCAGGTGCCAGGCGGCCGCGCAACCAACGACACCGCCACCCACAATGACGACACGGGCATGGGACTTCATCCGGACACTTCCTCAGCGATAGGGATTTCAGGGAAAGGGCAGGGGCGGTACGCATCGTCCTCTCGGGACCCGGCTTGCCGGCATCGACCCGCGTCCTGATCACATGACACCAGGAGCGAACAGTACAGATCATCGGCCCGTTGACAATTCCCGCATCCCCTTGCCCGAAATCGCGATGGCGATCTCTGGCCCGCAGTGCTTCTCCGGACTCGCATTGAGCGCGACAACATTACGGAAACCGGTATCGGGTATCGTCCGCAGCGTCTGGAGTGCACCCGATCGCAAGCCGGACGTTTCCACGGCGGGCAGCAGATGCTTCTGGCGACACCTCGCGGGCCCGTGCATAGTGGACGAGCATCGTGACGTTTGCAGCCGGAATCGGCACAAGGAGCAGCAGATGACGGATTACAGCAACTTGAAGGCGAGATTGCGCGACAGGGAGATCATCATTCTCGATGGAGCGGTCGGTACCCAGCTCCAGGCGACAGGCGTGCCCATGGACCCCTATTGCTGGGCAGCAATCGGCAACCACACCCACCCCTCCACGGTGCAGAAGATGCACGAGGACTACATACGAGCCGGCGCCGACGTGATCACCACGAACACCTATTCCGCCGCCCGCCACAACTATGAATTGGCAGGCCTGAGCGATCTCGTGATCGAACTCAACATCCGCGCCGTGCAGTTGGCGCAGCAGGCGCGGGAACGCGTCGCCGGCCGGCCGGTCTACATCGCCGGTTCGGTTTCGAACTTTGGCGCCTGGATCGAGTCCGAGTACCAGTGGTTCAGAAAGTCAGCCCGGGCCACCGCGGCATCGGGGCTGCGGGACCGCAGCCTCATTACCGAGGCGCAGGCGCGGCGCAACCTGGCCGAGCAGGTGGCCATACTTGTCGATGCCGGCGTCGACCTCCTGATCGCGGAGGCGACGGGCAACACGATGCAGCGCGAGTGGGTTCTGGAGGCGGTCGCCGGTGCCGGCATTCCCTACTGGGCCGGTTTCAAGTGTCACGTCAACGAGGGAGAAGAGGCGCCCCGCTCCGGTTACATGTCCGACGATTTGCTTTCCGACGAACTGGATGCGCGCCTTCCCCTCGATGCCGACGTCTTGTGCATCTTCCATTCGACCATCGAGGACACGAACCAGGCCATACCGGTGGTGCGCTCGAAGTGGAAAGGCGCACTCGGTGCCTATCCCGAGGCGGGGCGCAAGGATTACACGCAGACGTTTGCGGATCCGAACACCGAGAATCCGCACACGTTGGAGGAGTGGGTGACGACCGCCAGGCGATGGACCGA
>JAJEBJ010000241.1 GCA_022822575.1 Alphaproteobacteria bacterium
GGATATCCGGGCCGTGTCGGCGACGTGGCGAAGCGCGGCGTTCTGGAATTCGACGACGGACGCCTCTTCCTCGGGATGGTGAAACTTCAGGATCCAGCGGTCATCACCGCTGGTGAGAAGAAAGTTCTGGTCCCGGTCCGAGTCGACCGGACGGTACTCTCCCTCGACACCGAAGAGCCGGCTGCTGATGCCGGCAAGCTCGGAGTCGGGAAACCCCGGAAGATCCGTGACAAGGTACTTGATGTTCTCTTCGCGTCCGCTCATCGATCCTCGTGTCCTGTTGCCGGCCCGCCGGAGTGTGTCGCGTTGCACCGGGCCGATCAAGGCATGGCGGCTTGCGGCGTCACGTTCTTCGCGCCTAGGTTGGTCAGACATTCGGGGAGTATCGCGGCATGTGTCCGGACCACAATCAACCCGTCGATGCGTCCGTCGTCCCGCGATTCGGCGATATCCCGACATTCATGCGCCTGCCCCACACGCGTCATGCGGACGGTCTCGACATCGCCCTCGTCGGCGTTCCCTGGGATGGAGGTACGACCAACCGTGCCGGCGCCCGCCACGGACCACGCGAAATCCGCAACCAGTCGAGCCTGATGCGCAAGGTTCATCACGTCTCCCGCCTCGCGCCCTATGACCTTGCCCAGGTAGCGGATCTCGGCGACTGTCCGGTCAATCCCATCGATCTCATGGACTCCCTCGAACGTATCGAGCGGTTCTACCGGACGATCCACCAGGCAGGCGTCTTGCCGCTGTCCGCCGGCGGTGATCACCTGATCACCCTGCCGATCATGCGTGCGATCGCCAGCGACCGGCCCGTCGGCATGGTGCACTTCGATGCCCACAGCGACACCAACGACCGTTACTTCGGTGACAACCCCTACACCCATGGCACACCCTTCAGACGAGCCGTCGAGGAAGGCCTTCTCGATCCTCGACGCACCGTTCAGATCGGTATCCGAGGGTCGATCTACGGCGCCGGTGACATGGCCTTCGCGGAAGAGAGCGGCATGCGTGTCATCTACATGGAGGAGTTCACCGCCAGAGGTCCGGAACAGGTCATCCGGGAAGCGCGCCGCGTGGTCGGCGACGGTCCAACCTACATCAGCTTCGACGTTGACGGGCTTGATCCGGCGTTTGCGCCGGGAACCGGCACGCCTGAGATCGGCGGCATGACGACGCGCGAGGCCCAGGAAGTGGTGAGGGGGCTTCAGGGTCTCGATCTCGTAGGCGGCGACGTGGTCGAGGTAGCTCCTCCTTTCGATCCCAGCGGAAGCACGGCGCTGGTCGGGGCCACCTTCATGTTCGAGATTCTGTGCCTCCTCGCCGACCGGGTGGCGCGGCAGGGTGACTGAATCCGGCCCGATGGCGGACCGGTGGTGGAGTCCCTGGTGCTCGGTGGAAGGCACGACCATCCTCCATGTGGATCTCGCACCCTCCCCGGAACGCGAGGAGCGAGCCGTCGCCCTGCTCGACGACGCCGAAAGAGCGCGGTGGAATCGTTCGCTCTCAGGAGAGGCCCGGCACGCGTTCGCCCTGTGCCGGGCGGCCCTGCGCGTCAGCCTTGCCGAGCATGCCGGTTGTGGCGTGGATGAACTCTCATTCGGTCACCTGGACCACGGCAAGCCCTTCGCCATCGCAGGCGGCAGACGCTCCTCTATTGGCTTCAATGTCTCACACAGCGGCGGTCACGGCCTGATCGCCATCGGCGGACATGGTGATCTCGGCGTCGACGTGGAAGAACGCTCCCCGCACCGTGACTTCGCGGAACTCACCGACCGGGTCTACGGACCGCTGGAACGCCAGCGGCTCGCCCGCGTCTCCGGCACGGCACGTCTCCACCTCTTCTATCGCCTGTGGACCATAAAGGAAGCGCTGCTCAAGGCCATCGGCACCGGCCTGTCGCTGGGTCCCGCCCGGTTCGAGATCCCCGAAACGATGCTCGACGGCGCCCGCGCGTGCCTCTTCCGGTTTCCGCACGATCCCTCATCACCCCTCCACCTCGTCGATCTCGGAGAAGAACGATTCGCCGCCGCCTTCGCCTGCAGGCCCGGCACTCCCTTGACCTGACCCTCCGGGAACTTCCGGGTCCGGGGTCCGACCTCGATCCCTGCAAGGATCGCAATAGGGTCCCTCCACCGGCGAAGCCAGGATCGAAGAGTGCTTTGCTGCGCCCCGGGGGGACTTCCCTTGAGGCCCGACGCAGACTAGGCTTGAAGTTCGTATGTGTGCCCATTCGGGTACGCCAATGAACAAGAACTGATGAGGGAAAGCGCCAACATGAGCAAACAACAACTCGACTGGATGATTGACGAGATCAGGGCCGGTCGCCTTGACCGCCGGGAATTCATCGGTCGCGCCGGTCAACTCGGCGTCGGAGTGGCTGCAGCAACGACCATGTTGAGCAGCGCCGGCATCGCCGAAACGCCGATGAAGGGTGGTGAGGTCCGCGTCAGCCCGGAGTACACCGGTGCCGAAGAGACCTACGATCCCACCAAGATGACCAACAGCACGGACATTCAGCGTGCCTACCAGGTCTACAACCGGCTGACCAACCTTGACCGCGACATGAACGTCGTTCCCAA
>JAJEBJ010000160.1 GCA_022822575.1 Alphaproteobacteria bacterium
TGTCTCTCCACGTCTTGTCCGATCACGAGAACCCGGAGGCCTGTCGTCATCTGGTCCTGCGAACAGGGCCTGCCCGGTCGTTCTCGCGGTGCATCAGGAAGACCGAGATCAGGATGAGCGTGATCGAGATGATGACGATGATCGTGCCGATCGCATTGATTTCCGGCGTGATGCCGCGGCGGATGACCGACCAGATGTACATCGGCAGCGTGTTGTCACGGCCGGTCAGGAAGAACGTGACCGGGATCTCGTCGAATGAGAGCGTGAACGAGATCAGCGAGGAGCCGATGATGGCGGAACGGATGTTGGGCAGCGTGACATGCCGGAAGGTCTGCCATGGCCGGGCGCCGAGATCGGCTGAGGCCTCCTCGATGCGCCTGTCGAACCGCTGGAGCCGGGCAAAGACATTGGTGACGACGATCGCCGTCAAGGCCGTCCCGTGGCCGATGATGACGGTCAGGATGCTGAGATCCATCCCCACCGAGCGGAAGAACGTCAGCATCGACACGCCGGTGATCAGACCTGGCAAGGTGATGGGAAGGATGACGAGTCGGCGAAACACCGTCTTTCCGGGAAAGTCGTGACGATCCAGGGCAAGTGCCGTCGGTATGCCGATGGCAAGGCAGATCATCACGGCCGACACGCCGACAAACACCGAGTTCCAGACAGCCGTCATGAGGTCGGGATTGCCCAGCGCCCGGGTGTACCAGTCGAAGGTGAAGTCCTCGAGCGGCAGGCGCGTGATGGGGTTCGAGTTGAAACTGAACACGATCAGGGTGGCAATCGGAGTGTAGAGGAATGCAAGAACGCATAGCGCCGCGACACCCAGTCCCGTCGTGCCGGCATCGATCGGCTTCTTGCGTGCCCCGGCGTCATGCAGGGTGACGGTCGCCATCGGAGGTCTCCTAGCCGAGGTTGATCCGGCCGACCCGCTCCAGCTTGTCGGACGCCGTGATGATGCCAAGAACGATGATGAGGAGGACGACACCCAGCGCCGACCCCAGGGGCCAGTTCATCGCCATGCCGAACTGCGTCGCGACGACGTTGGCGATCATGTTGGAATAGGGACCGCCGACGAGGATGGGCGAGATGAAGTCACCGATCGAAAGCCCGAACGTGAAGGTGAATCCGGCCAGGACGCCAGGCATCGAGAGTGGCAGCGTGATCTTGCGGAATGTCGTGATACGCGGAGCGCCGAGGTCCTTCGAGGCCTCGATGAGACTCACCGGGATCTTCTCGAGGGAGGCGTAGATCGGCATCACCATGAAGGGTGTGAAGATGTGGGCCATGGTCACCACCATCGCGCCCTGGTTGTAGAGGAAGATGGTGGAGGGCTCGTTGATGACCCCGATCCACATGAGAAAGGAGTTGAGGATGCCCTCGCTGCCGAGGATCGTCTTCCAGGTATAGGCCCGAAGCAGGTAGCTCACCCACAGCGGCACGATGGCCGCCGTGTAGAGGAAGAGGCGCAGCCGGTTGGAGCGCACCTTGAAGGCCAGGAAATAGGCGAGGGGGTAGCTCAGGAAGAACGCGGTGACGGACACCGCCAGCGCGATCCACAGGCTGCGCAGGAGCACCGTGAAGTACTGGGAATCCGCGATCAGCGTGATGTAGTTGCCGAACTGGAAGTCCGGCACGTGGAAGGGGAACTGGCGGGTATAGAAGCTGATCGCCAGCATCATGAGGTAGGGAACCAGCAGAACCGTGCCCCACCAGAGCGCCGGTCCGGTGAAGAGGGACCAGAAGTTCAGGATCTGTCTGGTGCGGGGCTTCATGCCGCGGCCTCTTCGGCCTTCATGGCGGCGACCTCTGCGGTGTCGAACAGTTTCAGTGCCTCGGGACTGACCGCGCAGGTGACGGTGTCACCGACACCCGGCAGGCCCGCCGCAGCGAGTTCGGTATCGAGCTGCCGGTGGACGATCACCGGCCTTTCGGCACCCACGTCAAGGTCGATGCGGACCATGTTGCCGCTGAAGAAGAGCTCCTTCACGGTTCCAGAAAACGTGCTGGAGTCCTCGCCGGCTGCGCTCTCCCGGGGTACCAGTCGGATCTTCTCCGGGCGCATGAACAGTGATCGCGTGCCGCTGTCACCGGTGTTGCGGTCGAGCCTGAGGGTCATGGAGCCCGCGCATGCCACGACATCGCCCCCGTCACGCCTGATGGTGGCAGGGATCATGTTGGAGGCGCCGAGGAACTCGGCCACGTAGGCGGTTCGGGGATGATCGTAGAGATCTGTGGGGGTCCCGATCTGCTCGATGCGGCCCGCATGCATCACCATGATGCGATCCGACATGATCATCGCCTCGGTCTGGTCGTGGGTCACCATCACGAAGGTGATTCCCACCCGGTCGTGGATGTGACGCAGTTCCACCTGCATCGATTCCTTCAGCTTCGCGTCGAGTGCCGACATCGGTTCGTCAAGCAGCAGGATGCGTGGATTGTTGACGAGTGCGCGGGCGAGCGCCACCCGCTGCTGCTGGCCCACCGAGAGTTCCGACGGAAACCGTGCCCCCATGCCCGGGAGCTCGATCATGTCGAGCATGGCGCGAACCCTCTCGGTGGTCTGTGCCTTACCGACGCCGGCAATCTTCAGCCCGTATCCTATGTTCTCCTCGGCCGTCATGTGAGGGAACAGGGCAAAATCCTGGAACATCATGTTCACCGGACGGCTGTACGGCGGATCGTTCGTGACGTCCCGGCCGTCGAGCATGATCGATCCGGCGTCGGGATACTCGAATCCGCCGATCATGCGCAGTGTCGTCGTCTTGCCGCAGCCCGAGGGACCGAGCATGGTCAGGTACTCGCCCTCACGGATATCGAGCGAGAGATTGTCGACCGCCACAATGCCACCCCGGAAGGTCTTGGAGAGGCGATGGAGCTCCAGGATGCTGGTCATGTCACATGTTTCGCGTCATCGCGCGACCGGCCCCCTCGACAAGGAGGCCGGCCGCCGCTGCCACGGACTGTCGGTTACTGGGCCGCCTTGATGGCGTTCCAGGTGTTGATGTAGGCGTCGACCCGTGCCGGCTCCTCCCACAGGACAAGACCGTCGATGTACTTGAAGTCTGCCTGGTTGAGCGCCTCGAAGGTCGCTTCATCGAGGCATTCGCGAAGCACGACGGGATTTGATCCGGAATAGCCGGTCACGCCGACAACGCCGCACTGGCCACCGGACGACGTCGCGTAGTCGAGCCATGCGTAAGCGCATTCAGCATTCGGCGAACCCTTGACGATCTGCCATGCATCGGCCCAGCCATCGGCCTTCTCGACCGGAATGAACTCGACCATCTCGATACCCTGTTCGGCCAGCAACGAAGACTGGTATCCGCCCCAGGTGTTGGAAATCGCGACCTCGCCGTTGGCATAGAGGTTCACGAGTTCGCCCGCAGTCGACCAGAACTTGCGGATGTGGGGCTTCAGGGCGATGAGCTTGTCGCGCACCGCGGCCAGCTGATCATCGGAGAGGTCGTAGACATTGACGTCAGTGCCGAACAGCAGGCGGGCGACGATGTAGATGTTGGTCTTGTCGTCCCAGAGGCTGATTGCGCCTGACAGGGACTCATCCTCCCAGAAGGAGGCGATGCTGTCGGGCGCCTGGTCGAACCGGTCCGTCCGATACATGAACGGGA
>JAJEBJ010000206.1 GCA_022822575.1 Alphaproteobacteria bacterium
GCCCGTTCGCGGCGCGCTACCGGACTTGGCACACTGCTGTTTGTCGATGAAATCCATCGCTTCAACAAGGCACAGCAGGACGCCATGCTGCCCTTCGTCGAGGACGGCACCGTCGTTCTTGTCGGTGCGACCACCGAAAACCCCTCCTTCGAAGTCAACCAGGCCCTGGTGTCGCGGTGCCAGGTGCTGGTGCTGGAGAGGCTGTCCCTGGACGCGCTGGGCCAACTTCTGTGCCGGGCCGAGACACTCCGGCGACGCAACCTTCCGCTGGACGACGATGCCCGTCTGGCCCTTGCCGCGATGGCAGATGGTGACGGCCGCTTCCTGCTCAACATCGCAGAGGAACTTCTCTCTCTCGAAGTGCCGTCGCCTCTGGACCGAAAGGGTCTGGCGGAGGTGGTACAGCGCCGGGTTCCCGTCTACGACAAGGCCGAGGAGGGCCACTACAACCTTATCAGCGCCCTTCACAAGTCGGTCCGGGGATCGGATCCGGATGCCTCTCTTTACTGGCTCGCCCGCATCCTCCAGGCGGGCGAGGATCCACTCTTTGTTGCCCGCCGTGTCATCCGCATGGCGGTCGAGGATATCGGTCTCGCCGATCCCGCGGCGCTCACCCAGGCGGTGGCTGCCCGGGATGCCTTTGCCTTCCTCGGATCGCCCGAAGGGGAACTGGCCATTGCCCAGGCGGTTCTCTATTGCGCCACCGCTCCCAAATCCAACGCCGCCTACCGAGCCTTTTCCGCCGCCACGAAGAGTGCCAGGGTCGAAGGAAGCATGATGCCGCCCAAGATCATTCTCAATGCGCCAACGCGACTGATGGAGGATCTCGGCTACGGCGAGGGATACCGTTATGACCACGACACCCCGGCTGCGTTTTCCGGTCAGGACTACTTCCCGGAAGGCATGGAAAGGCAGCAGTTCTACCGACCGGTGGAACGGGGATTCGAGCGCGACGTCAAGAAGCGCCTTGCCTACTGGGAGAGATTGCGCCAGCAGGCGGGAGAGGACGGGTGATCAAGGCCTGTCTCTTGGTTGCCGCCGGTGGCGCGCTGGGTGCGGTGGGCCGCTTCCTCGTGACGACCGGCGCCGCGGCGGTGCTGGGAGGGGGATTCCCCTGGGGCACACTCATCGTCAATGTCGTGGGCTCCTTCCTTCTCGGGGTTCTGGTCGGATTGCTGTCAGCCGCCTGGACTCCACCTGGGGACATGAGGCTCTTTCTCGCTACCGGCTTTCTCGGGGCCTTCACGACGTTCTCGGCCTTTTCCCTTGATGTGGTGAGTGAGTTCGAGCGCGGGCCCAACTCCCTGGCGGTCCTCTACGTCGTTGCCTCGGTGGTTTTCTCGGTCCTGGCGCTGCTGGCGGGACTTCGCCTCATGCGCGTCATTCTCGCATGACGGCGGTCACCCACCTCACGGTCGCCGACTCCGACGCCGGCATGCGTCTTGATCGCTGGTTCCGCCAGCGGTTTCCCCATGTCACCCACGGACATCTCTCGAAACTCCTGCGTACGGGCCAGATCCGCCTCGATGGCAGAAGGTGCGGTACGGGGGCCAGGTTGCAGGCGGGTCAGACGGTACGGCTGCCTCCTCTTCCTGCGGCGCCCGTGGCGACAGAACAAGTCCGTCGATCACCCGACAGCCGTGACCTTGAGGACATCGCTGCGCGGGTCATTCACATGGATGACTGGATCATTGCCATTGACAAGCCGGCGGGTCTTGCCGTGCAGGGCGGCAGCGGACTGTCCCGCCATCTCGATGCCCTGCTGGATGGATTGCGCTTTGGCGCGGCGGAGAGGCCACGCCTTGTTCATCGCCTTGACAGGCAGACCAGCGGCATCCTGCTTCTCGCTCGCCATGCGCCGGCGGCGCGCGCCCTGCAAGCCTGCTTCAGGGACGGCAAGGTCGAAAAGACGTACTGGGCGCTCGTCGTCGGCGTTCCGGACCTGCCGCGGGACGGCCGCCTCGTCATGCCGCTCGTCAAGAAGGGCAAGCCGGGGCGTGAGCGGGTCGAGGTTGCCGAAGAAGGTGGCCGGCGCGCGGTGACGTGCGCGCGCATCGTCGCAAGCGCCGGTCGCGTCGTCGCATGGCTGGAACTGCGTCCGCTGACCGGGCGCACCCACCAACTCAGGGTGCATTGCGCCGCCATCGGCCATCCCATTCTCGGAGACGGCAAGTACGGCAGCCGCACACCGGGACGGATCTCGCCCTCACGGCGCCTCCACCTCCACGCGCAGTCGCTTTGCCTGCCACACCCCGAGGGCGACATGCTGAAACTCGGGTGCGCCCTGCCGCAGGACCTGCAGGAGAGCTGGGAGATGCTCGGATTCAGCGTGGACGGGGATGGCTCTTGAAGCGGCGATATGCGGACACCGGTGTTGCCGGGCGTGAAGGGGACTTTCGTATCGAACTTGACGGCCGGCCGGTGATGACACCAGCACGACATCCCCTTCGCGTTCCCTCAAAGCCTCTTGGCGACGCCATTGCCGGGGAGTGGGCATGCCAGGGAGACCGCATCGATCCTTTGACCATGCCCATGATGCGTCTTGCCTCCACGGCCATTGACCGGGTTGCGCCCGAACCCGCACGCGTCATCGCCGGTCTCTTGGCCTGGGGAATGAGCGATCTCGTGTGTTTTCGTGCCGATCATCCGGTGGAACTGGTCAGCCGCCAGGTGGCGTGCTGGCAGCCCCTAGTCGACTGGATCGCGGCAGAGCACGGTGCGGCACTCGCCGTCACCACCGGAATTATGCCGCTGGAACAACCCCCGGAGTCGATCAACGCCTTTCGGTCGGTGGTTGAGGACCTCGACAGCTTCCACCTCGTTGCGATCCACAGTATCGCAAGCGCCACCGGCTCCCTCGTCATTGCCCTGGCGCTCCTTGCAGGACGCCTGGGCGCCGGGGAGGCCTTTCGCGCCGGCTCCCTCGACGATCTGTGGTCTCTCGAGGTGTGGGGCGATGACGCCGAAGCACGACGCCGGCTGGATGTCAGGCAAACGGACATTTGTGAGGCTGAACGTTTTCTCCGTCTGCTTCGTCAGCAGGCATGATCCTTGGTATGCTGGCCGGTGACCTCAATCAGGCGGATCCGGACGATGCAGGATGTGATCGGTGAACTGACGGGGCGCCGCGCCCGCGCCCGGGAAGGGGGTGGTGAGGGGCGCATTGCCCGTCAGCACGCAAAGGGAAAACTGAGCGCACGCGAACGCATCGAACTGCTCCTGGATGAAGGCTCCTTCGAGGAATGGGACATGTTTGTCGAACATCGCTCTTCGGAGTTCGGCATGGCCGACAACAAGGTGCCAGGCGACGGGGTCGTAACGGGCTGGGGCACCATCAACGGCCGCCTGGTCTTCGTCTTCAGCCAGGACTTTACCGTGTTCGGAGGATCGCTCTCGGAATCCCACGCCACCAAGATCTGCAAGATCATGGACCGGGCTCTGCAGGTGGGGGCTCCGGTGATCGGACTCAACGACAGCGGCGGAGCGCGCATCCAGGAGGGTGTGGATTCCCTTGCCGGATATGCCGAGGTGTTCCAGCGCAATGTCCTTGCCTCCGGGGTCGTGCCGCAGGTGTCGCTGATCATGGGGCCCTGTGCCGGCGGGGCGGTCTACTCCCCCGCAATGACCGACTTCATCTTCATGGTGAAGGATACCTCCTACATGTTCGTGACCGGTCCGGATGTGGTGAAGACGGTGACCCACGAGATTGTCAGTCACGAGGATCTTGGCGGCGCCGTGACCCACACCACGCGGTCAGGCGTGGCGGACCTCGCCTGGGACAACGACGTGGAG
>JAJEBJ010000167.1 GCA_022822575.1 Alphaproteobacteria bacterium
TTGTCGAACCAGGCCCCGATGGTCGTCGCCCCGGCACCGTGCCCGACCACATCCACGATGCTCATGACGACGATGAACCCGATCATGGCGAGAGCGGCGGAGCGCGTGAAGAGACCGATGATGATGAGCAGGGGCAGCACGAACTCCGCCCAAGTGCCCGCCACCACAACGAGCCAGGAGATCACCCCGAGCTGCGAGGCGTCATAGCCAACGGCCTCGATCTGGACTGGGAGAATCTGGGCGTAGGCCCCGGTCGACGGTGAGAGGAAGCCCAGGACACCCTCGCCGAGCTTGGTCGTAGCCGACGTCCAGAAGAAGACCGCCAGCGTGGCGAGGAAGACCAGACGGGCCACGGTTGTGAGAACGGCGCCGCCGAGCAGATCGCCCAGCGGCCCCATGATGCGGTTTTCCAGGGAATGCAGAGGGTTCATGACGTTGTCCCCCGTTGCCTTGGCGTCGTGACGATACTACGTGATTCTGCGGGCGGTGCACCACCACATGCTGCCTCCTGTATCCGGCGCCGTTCAGCCTGCCGAGCCGGACGGAGGAGGAACGATCTCGCGGACGGCGCGGGCATCGAGGATGACGGTGAGACTGGCGGCAAGATCGACGCCATCGCACTTGCGGGCGGCGTCTCCCAGGGAATCGCCTCTCATGAGGTGCTCCAGGAAGCCGGCGCTTCCAGGCCGCAGCCTGTGGAGAAGAACGCGGTCGGCGGGACGTGACACCAAGACGTCCTCGGAGCGGACCGTGATTGGTGACGTATCATCCTCCATGTTGTGGCGCCAGATCGACCACAGGGGGTGAGACGAACGCACGATGGCCGTCGATGCCCTGAAACCCAGGCGGGTTGCAAGTAGGGTTTCCTCATCCAGGCCGGCGAGACAGCCGGGATCGGCGATGTCGTCATCGGCTGCGTGAAAGGACCGCCGGCGCGCCACCTCGAGGCGCGCCACGTCGCCCAGGTAGGGCAACCCGCCGGCGGGTTGGAAGCCGTCGATGAAATCGGGAAAACAGTCACCATAGTCGACCACACAGGGCGTTTGCGGCGGATGGGCGCGGACAAACTCCCCCGCCATGGCGCGAAAGAACGCCCGGCCGACAATGGCGTGGGTGACGCCGAAGGAATCAGTCAGAACATCGATGAGGGAAGCGACGACATTGTTGCGGTAGATATCGAATCGCCTTGCTGCCGGTGCACCGTCGGGACGAAGCAGGCTTTCCGGAACCTGTGCCGAGGGAGTGAGGAGCGCCCTGGCGAACACGCCCTGACCGTCAGGCATGTCGACGCGCCGCCTTGAGGATGGCGCTGGCACGGCCGGCTTCGGCGACCAGCGTGGACCATGGCGGAACGTCGCTGTCCCACTCGATGAGCGTCGGCAGGGGACCGGCACGCGCGCAGACATCGCCATAGAGTGCCAGAACGTCGTCCGTCACCGCCGCACCATGTGAATCGACGAGCAGCCGGGAGCCGTCGTCATCCCGGTCTTCATGGTGACCTGCAAGGTGGATCTCCGCGGTCGCGGACAACGGAAAGGACTCGAGCCAGTCACGCGCATCGAAGCGCAGGTTGACAGCCGAGACATGGACATTGTTGAGATCGAGGAGCAGGCCGCATCCGGTGCGCTTCGCCAATTCTCCCAGGAACGCGGTCTCCGCCAGGGTGTTGCAGGCAAAGGTGAGATAGTTCGCCGGATTCTCGATGAGGATTCTCCGGTCGAGACGTTCCTGCACCTCGTCGACGTGGTCACACACCCGGCTGAGAGTGGCCTCGTCGTAGGCCACGGGAAGAAGGTCGTTGAAACAGTGATGGCCATGCCGCGACCAGGCCAGATGCTCAGACACCATGGCCGGTGCAAACCGCCTCTCGAGACGGGCAAGGCGGTCGAGATGCTCACGGTCAAGCGGTCCGTCGGAGCCGATGGAAAGGCCCACTCCGTGGCAGGAAATGGCGAACCGTTCGGAAACTCGCCGCAACGCGGCGATCCTCGGGCCGCCGTCGACCATGTAGTTTTCCGCGTGGATCTCCAGCCACGTCACCGGTCCGGGCGCCGCCAGAACGTCCTCCAGGTGCTGCAGCTTGAAGCCGACACCCACGTCCGGCGGAAGGGCCGCCATGGTCACGCACATCCGCGAATCGACCCCGGCCGCCTGGCCGGGGTCGTCGCCGAACTTATCCGGGCAGGTCGCGATCGAGTGCTTCGAGGGACCCGTTGCGGTCGCCGGGCAGTTCCATGGTCAGGCAGGTTCCCTCGGGAACCAGCGACCAGGCATTGCCCTGGTAGTCGACCGTGGAGGTGCCTGCACAGGTCGTGCCTTCACCTGCCGCACAGTCGTTCTCGCCGGCCAGGGCCACGCCGTAGCACTTCTCCTCCGCAGCCTGCACGGTCCCGGTGGTATGGGCCGAGAGTGCCGCGGCAACGGCGCCCGCCACGGCGAGGCCAATGATCTTGCTTTGTGCCATGTCTGAATCCTCAAGGTCTGGACTGCGACAAGGATAGGCAATCGGCAGGCGTCTGTCAGCCGGGCCGTTGCCCGCCTACTCTGCGGCCTGTTCGACCGGAACGGCCTCCCTCGCCTGGAAGATGCAGAAGATCTTGCGGACGGTTCCGGCGCTGTCCCACTGGTAGATTGCGCCCTTGGGAACCATGAACGTGTCGCCCGCAGAATAGGTCTCGGCATGGCCGGAACCGTCGGTGATCGTCACCTCCCCTTCCAGGATGTGCATGAGTTCGTTTCTCGGAAACGGGGCCGGCTTCGTGTGCATCTCGCTGGTCTGCCAGACGCCGCAGATCATCTGGCGGGTGGCATCCTCGAACAGAATGCGGATTCCCTGTTCCGGCACGCCGCCGACGTAGCGCGACGTGTCCTGTTCTCCGACCGGCTCGAGGGCCGTGCCGGGATCAATGCGTCGTGCTACCAGTTCGGCAGCATCGAGTTCCTCGCCCGAATTGTCCTCGAAGATGACCCAGTACTTGAGGACATCCCCGGTCTGCTTCCAGGAGAGCGGCGTCCCCTTGGGGATGACAAAGCCCTCTCCGACATTGAATGTCTCTTCGTCCCCGTTCGCGTACTCGAGGGTGATGGCGCCATCGAGGACCAGCATGAACTCGTTGACGTCGTAGGGACCCGGCTTCGCCACCATGGGCGTGCAATGCCAGACTCCGGAGGTCAACTGGCCCGTATCGTCGCTGTGGTAGACATGGCCGGACTGCACGGGGTCTCCGGAAATGAGGGACTCCTTGGGAATCGGGTCCCACAACTGGAGTCCGGAGCCTTCAGGGCCCTGGTTGCTGTAACGGATGGATCTCAGATCACTCATGGTCGGTGTCCTCCTTCAAGTGTTGTGACGGTTACGGGACGAAATGACAGCAGTCCGTCCCTTTCAATCTGTGCCGGAAGTCCTTTCTCCCAGGCAATGTACCCGCGCTTTGCGCCATCGGGGTCATCGAGAATTCCGAACGGCGCCTCGCCCTGATCGTCCATGGCGCACAACGCTCTCTCGTGACCGGACGCCACCGGCAGTCCGGCGGCGATCCAGGCCTGGATTCCGCCCGCCATGACCCGGGCCTCGACGCCGAGACCGGCAAGATCCGCCACGGCGAGGGCTGCAAGGCGACCTCCCTCGTCATCGAGTACGGCGAGGCCACGATCCGCCGCCGGTGCACACCCCGCCAGCCTGGATCGCAGGGCCCAGAAAGCCCCCGCCGGATGGCATGACATGTACTGCAGCGATGACGAAAGGTCGAGAATGGTCCATCCGTCCGCCGCCGCTTCGCCGGGAAGGACCATCGGCGCATCAGGCGTGGTCGACGCGACGGGCAACACATGGTCTGTGTCCAGTACATGGACGTCTCGCAAGCCCATCTGTTTCAGCCAGTGACCGGCAAACCTCGAACGGGTGCCGCAATCATCACCAAGTACGATGCGGGCGTCGCGTACCGCAATCCAGGAGTCGGTCTCCTGGACCAGCTGCGTTCCCTCGATGGCGGTCATGCCGGCAAGAACCCCCCGCGCATGCTCCTCGGGCGAGCGGACGTCGAACCGGTAGAGAGTTCTCGAATCGTCCTTGAGCCAGTCATCGAGTGTCGCATCGTCGATCTCGCCCAGCCCGGTGGCCGATGCCATGCTCCGGCATGCCTCGATCCCCCAGGCGCGAGATGACTTCGATACGCCGCCTGGGCGCCTGCCGGCGCCGTACTCGAGGGAGTGGCCGGCCCACTCCCAGCCGATGGTGCCGTTTTCGAGGGCGTGGACCGAATTGGCAAGTCCCGCGTTCCTCAGGGTCTGTGCCCCGATGATCGAGCGGGTTCTTCCCGCGCAGTTGACGACAACCGTGGTCGACGGCGAGGGCGCGAGATCCGCAATGTGACGGACCAGTTCGCTGTTGGAACAGCTGAGCGCACCCGGGATGGCGAAGTCGCCGTACTCGCTGAAGGGACGGCCATCGAGAACGATGATGTTATCGCCGGCAGCGATCCGGCGATGGACCTCGGCGGCATCCAGCGCCGGGGTGGCGCACGCGCTCTCGACGCATTCGCCGAACGCCTTGGATGGAACGTTGGTGCCTTCGAACACCTCGCCACCGGCCGCCCGCCAGGCCTCGATCCCGCCCTCGTGGACCGCAATGTCACCGTAACCCATGGTCAGCAGCACGGCCGCGGCGCGGCGCGCCAGCCCGTCACCGCCATCCGTCAGGGCAACGCAGGCGGCCTTGCGCGGAAGAAGGTTGGCGATGCCAAGCTCGAGACGCGACAGTGGAAGATTGCAGGCGGTGAGGACATGACCGCGGGAAAACGGACCGGATTCGCGCACATCGATCAGCGCGAACTCGCCACCGGCGATGATCCGTTCGCGAAGCTCGCGTGTGTCGATGGAGGCCGTCACGGTCATTTCAGTCGAAACTGCGATAGGAGCCCGATTCCTGATCGAACATGAGCCGCCCCTTGAGATGGGCAAATCCCAGTCCGTAGAGATGAAGGTGCATGTTGTGCACCCCCTTTTCCATGTGAATCGAGTGGAAGTCGTTCGGCATAAGACAGACGCCGGTGCCGTTGCGGACCTCGACCTCGCGGGCAAGCCTGAGCGGCGCCTCGCCGGTGGGCCCGCCGTCCCCCTCCCAGATCCGGTTGAGTTCCACACCCTGGATGCCGACGACGACGGCCCATGTCGTGTGGTTGTGGGGAGGTGTCCAGACATGCTTGTTGGCGACCTCGATATAGAGTTCGTGGCGCCCGTCATCATCGCGTGAAAGGACGTCAAAGACCTCGCCGGCGCCATCCGCCGGAAGCGGAAAGTCCTCTTCCGGAAAGAGTTCTCGGCGCTGCGCGAGGGCAACCATGTGATCACGGATCTTCGCGAGCGACTGGCGCGTGGCGCCGTCCTCGGCGCGCACCTTGTC